>DASUVL010000084.1:0-8095 GCA_036379015.1 Niastella sp. | reverse complement strand
GAAACTGAAAGATCCCAGTTCCCACCTTTTCACTTGATCTATCCTAACTTTACCTATTTGAACTTAATATTCATTGTTATGATATTCGCGTTCATCGAAATGTTCTTTGTGTAATGTCCATATCGCAATTCGATCATATTCAACCGCTGCCAGTTTAATACGCCGTTGGGCGGCGCCAGCCTTATACCAGCCCCCAGGAAATTGCTATTGAATTTCGACAGGTCGTAATTACTGGTATAATACGTGTTCTGCGCTGTATGCTGTTGATACGGTGCAAAATATTTAACGGCCGTTTGACTGTAGAACCGGTAAAAAGGACTGATTGAAAAGAAAGGGGTGATCTTTACCGGCAGCTCAAGACTGGCCGTGTGCGATGTAATACCCCAATCGTCCTTATAAAACCGGTAATACGATCTGATGATAATACGATCGCCCAGGAAATAATTGACCCTCACCCCTAACGGCACTTTAATGCGGCTGTCGGGTAGTTTCTCCTGATGAACGCTGCCATCATTAAAATACACCCGGTAAAATGGCAGGCTAAGAAATCCCTGTTGTTGTACCAGGTCGGCCAGTACCATTACCTGCAGGTTCTTGTTGATGACCTGCGACCAGGATAATGAACCGGCGATGGTAGTTCGGTTGGCACTGCCGTTATCTTTTGCCACACCGGTATTTCGCAATTCTTCCGGGGCAATGAGATGTACCTGGTCAAAATATCCCTGCAGCTTTGCCGAAAATTCCCCATTCCTGTCTTTTGTTTTTTTGGAGAAGCCGACATTGGCCCCGAACGACTGGTAATCAAATTCGGTAGAAGAAGAAACCCCGGCACTCACCGTTGTTCCCTTTTTCTCATTCTCCATGCTCCAGGTAACAGCAGGATAGATACGTGTATCGGCGTAAGAGGCAGAAGAATTAGCTTTGAGGTCTACCCTGTCAGACGAGGCAGACGTATAATGATCAATGCCAACTTCTATATCAAAAGTATGCTTACGCATTTTGCGATCGTATTTCGCCAGCTTCACGTCAATCACGTTTGCTATGTCGGTCAATTTTTGTGTGCCAATACCACCGGTAACTGCAGCATGATCACCGCTTTGACCATAATAACTCGAAACCAGGTTGATCTCTTCCATTTTCAATTTCCTGGTTTGAAAGCCGGTAGTGTCTGGCGCCTGTTGTGAAAAGGACTTTAATAACGCAACAATTCCCAATACAGTCAGGAATACTCTTTTCATATTAATGAGGGTTTTAACAGTATACTAATTGCAACCACAGCCACCGCCGCTTTTGCCGGCATTGGCGCCAGAGGCGCCTTCGCGGTACGCCTGAAAGCTTAGCTCCGTTTTTTCGACCTTGCGGTTGCTCAGGCTCATTTCGGAATCGTTGAGCTTATTTTTCTGGTATTCCTTTACTGTTTGGCAGGATATTGCAGTTATGGTAAGCATGGCCATGGCAATAAGGGCTACTGGACGCATGCTGTTTTTTTGTATCATTTTAAATGAATGTTTTTGGTAGAATAAATGTTGTTGTCATCATCGACTATTATACAACCCAGGTAATGGATCTGGTTGATCATCTGAAGCCCTGCTTTTACGCCCATTACCATAACTGGTGTAGTCATGGCGTCGGCAATTTCAGCATATGGACTAATGATGGTAACGCTTTTGATGCCGGTTACAGGCATTCCTGTTTTGGGGTTGATGGTATGGGAATATTTCTTTCCGTCTATCATCACATACTTTTCGTAATTACCCGAGGTAGCTATGGCACGATCGGAGATATTGAGCCAGGAGAAGGCCCTGCGGGCATCATCGGGATGCGCTATGCCAATTGTCCAGGGTTGCCGATCGGCCTGTAAACCCCACGTAATGAGGTCACCCGAGGCATTTACAATACCGCTTTGCACGCCTTCTTTTTGCAACAGGGCTTTTGCCATATCTGCAGCATACCCTTTTCCAATACCGCCGAAACCAATGCGCATGCCTTTTTCCTTCAGCATCACTGTTCCATCTTTTTCATCCAGGATCACATGGCGGTAGTTGATTAGCCGCACCATGGCTTTGGCCGCTTCCGGATCGGGCAGGCGCGTCATGGTACGATCGAAATTCCACAAACGCTTGTCTACCGACCCATAGGTGATATCGAAGGCGCCATCGGTAACACCGGAAATTTTCAGGGATCGTTTGATCAATTCAAACATTTCTGCGTCTACTTTCACCGGCTCAATGCCCGCCTGTCGGTTGATCTGATTGGTTTGGCTCTGTTCGTTGAATGTGGTCAGCAACCGCTCAATGCGCCGGATCTCTTCAATGGCCATACCGATCTTCTTACGGGCCCAGGCTTCATCACCGGCCACTACCGTAATTTCGAAAGTATTTCCCATTAACTTTTCACGCTGCCTGTATTCGACCAGTGCAGGCTTAGTGATGATGGACATTACAAACAGATTTGATCTGGCTGATAAATAACTGGCTGTTATTTTGCGGGTAGCCCTCCCACGATTGTATCACGCTGCCATCTGCATTCAACAGTACCGAATAAGGAAACTTACCGGTTGGATTATACCTATCGGCAAGTATTTCATTCTGACGTTGCAGATCCTTTGACAGCTGATTCTTTTTATCACGGGGAAAATCTGCATTCATAAGAACCAGGGAATTATCGGCTAATTGTTGAAACGCTTCGCTAGCGAACACTTCTTTCCGAAGACGTATACAGGGACCGCACCAGTCGGACCCAGAAAAATTCAAAAGGATGATCTTGTTCTCATCCCTCGCCAGCTCTTTGGCCTTTTCAAAATCAGTTTGCCATTTTGTAAATGACAGACTAATGGCTGCTATCAATAGTACGAACAAAAATTTCATACATACATATTTTTGCCTTGTTGTAAATACATACAATATCAGGCGTGTTATTAAATCGCCGTTTGCGGTGTGTTCTTATGTAAAGCAGAATAGGATTTGCGTTAAATCAGTGCAGTTTATAGTAATAGCGTGCGATCCCGTTGCATGCAAAAGTAAAGTACATACTTTATGTATAAACCCAGTTTACATCACATTTGCAAATATTAAGTATTCATTTGCAAACAGCGTAAACATTACTTTAGTTAACTGATTTAACAAATTATTACATAAAAACCCTAAGCCCGGGGAGGCTGAAAAATAGCATTTACGGTAAAAGCAGATGGGATATCATCATTGAATACAGGTTGTGGTTGTTTATCGAATACCGGCGCAGCGTGGATCGCAATCACAGACTGGTTGGCAACGAACAGGGGCATATTCCTGCATAACGCAACAGGTGTTTTTTTAAAAGGCAATTGCATGTCCTCGTTGTAATCAGCATCCATTGGCTGAGGATCAATATAATGCATTTTAAAAAACGATCCGAGGGTAATATAGGGACTCTCTTTTTTATGCTTGATGTAATGGGAAACCAGCAATGGTAACTTTAAAAACTGAAAGGCATTCGTTGACCCCAGTATATAGATAAATAAAAATAGTATAGCCGACCATCGCTTCATCAAATTCAATATTGATTCAAATATAAGAATTTTTCATTGTTCCTGTATGACTTCGGACAATGGCAACTCCCATGAGCTTGCCGATTTAACTTTTTAAAATCGGGCAATACAAAGGATATCGCAAATGAATTAGAGCTGGAGCAATCATGCCGCCTATGGCTGCAAAAACAGGAAGTAAAGCATTTTTCACGGAAGACAATTCGCCTATGTATAACTCCCTTTCAATTTCCAAACCTACCAGCAAAAAGAATATGGCCATTAATCCGTCATTTACCCAGAATTCGATTGGATAACGTAATTGAAGGTTTGGTGTGTCAAATTCGACTTCCTGATGCCAGAAATGAAGGTATCCTTCTCCAACACTGCTATTCGCCAGAATTAACGAAATAACGGTGCAGCCGATCAAAATAAAACCTCCGGATTTTTCGCTATTAAAAAAATCTGTAAATAATTTTGTAATTATGGGTTTCATAAGAAGAGGTATTTATTAAGCGTTTTACAGCGCATTTTACGTGGCAATATTATTGAGAGAAGTTCGCTGTATGGTTTCCGTGAATTATTTTCATAATGAAAAATAAGATTATTCCAGTAACAATTAAAATTGTTGAAATAACCTCTGCCTGGGAGGGAAGAATGAAGCCCAAATCATATTTATAATTTACCCGGATTCTTTCTATTAAAAATCGCTCAATCCCGTTTAATATGAGGTAATACTAAAAAGTTGTAAAGGATACTTGAAACGTTTTCTTAACAGCCAAAGAAGCGAAAACAGAAGGATACAAGTTATTGATTCATATAAAGGTGTTGGGAAAACACCTATCGGCAATACGCTACAGTATTGACCGGCACAATCGTTGATTGGTATGCCTTCATTAATTACGTTATGCGGGTAATTCATAGCGACCATCCAATCAGGCAGCCAGCTTGGGGCTGGAAGAAAAATGTGAGGAACGTTACTCGGACTTCCAAAGTTTATTTTAAGATAATCAGAAGCGGTTGCTAATGAGTTTTGATATTCTTGTGGACTGGCTAACAATAACTTTCCATTTGGCGCAGTGATATAGGCGCTATTAAAAATTCCCCAATCGCCATCTCCTGCAAAATGACATCCCAAACGGCCAATACCATAAGCTAACATTAATGCCGGCGCTGCTGCATCACATAAGTTTTTAAATGATATTCCATGCTTTTTTGAATAAAAATATATTGTAACAAAAGCGGTAATTAATCCTCCATAAAAAGTCAAACCACTTGTAGAAAATATGCTGGCTATTGGATGTTGAATAAAATCCTGCCAGGTTTCCAATGCATTAAAAATTTTAGCACCAATAAGACCGCTTACAACCGAGATCATTACAATTTCATTTATCCGCTGATGCGGGTAAATAATCACAGCTTTTATCTGTGGTTCCGAAACTTGCTGCTTCTTTACATGCTTATATCTTAAATACCCAATTGTTTTTCTTTTTACAGATGGCATCAGGCTCCCAATTTGCTCCTGCCTTTTGACCTCGCTTGTGATAAAATAAGTTGCGGCAATAAATGCTATTGCAACAAAGAATCCGAATGTTTTAATTAAGCCAAGCCATGAAGGCATTGTATGGCCGGTCAAAGCCTCAAAAACGTATTGAAAATCTGGATACATATAATGTTCTGTTTATGAATATTGATTAGGCATTATTTAAGCAATGCTCAAATAAACCTCATACAAAACAATGCTAAAACATAAACAGATCACCTAATGACAGAACAGTACTTGATGAATAAACTTTCAGGCTCAAACCGGGGAGGTAGATGGAAAAAGTATTTAATTTTTGAGGAGAAAGTATTTATTAAACAACTTAAAATCAGGTTAATAAGTGAGGGGAAGTTTTTTCTTGAGGAAGTTTTCTCTTCTACTTCAGAAATAGCGTCTAAAAAATTTACTGCATTATGAGAAGATTCATCGTTTCTTTTACGTTGCTTAACTAATTGACTCCAATTAATATCTCCGTCAAGCAATACGGTTAAGCAAATGTTATGGTGGGCTAAAGTAAATAATACGCCTGCTATCACCGTCTTAAAAACAAACGCTGATATCAATATATAATTTTGCAAGTGGCGCCAATTACTCATAAGTAAGTTCCCCAATAATACTCAAAAAAAGGAATATCCCACTAAATTTATTAATGAAATGTTATTGACACTGATTCTGATGATTTACATAATTTTAATATTACTCCGAATTGGATTTTTTTTATAATTTTACTTCATGCGGCATGGAAAGCTCTGTTCGGTCTTAAGAAAACTCGGCATATTGGGTATATATATACTTTTCTTATTAGTTCAATTAAATTTGAAGTATACCCTGCAAAGTGCAACCGGCATAAACAAAGCTTCCATTGTCAATAGTGATCAGTCAAATACGAAAAATTGCAAGTTTAGTTCGCTTCAGGAAAAAAAGATTTCGGTTTTACAACTCAGGCTTAATAAAAGGTACTTTCCTCAGGATGTTTACCAGGTTTTCTATTATCCCAAACAAATTGTCGTTGATTTCCCTCTAGAACCTAAACAGTTCATTTACCAGGTTCCTGTTTTACAAAATCCTATACTTCTCCATTCACCACTTCGAGGTCCTCCTACTGCATAATACGTTACAGGTTATATTTCAATTAATTCTTTTCATTTTAGCTGCAAAGCAATTATTATGATATAAATATTGATTCATAATAACCTGTAATCTTTTGCTCCAACTCTAAAGATAACCGTACACCCTAATGCCAGGGAAACACCTGCATTAGCGGAAACTTCCTTTTATGCAACACCTTTTATGCAAAGTACATGGGTACAATATCGAAAGTGATATATGCCACTCTTTGTTGTGGCATGTGCGTTTCCTGTAATAAAAGCACCGGCATAAAGTCATATTCATTTGTTCATGTGAGATTCGAATATGACATATATCCCATTGAAATGGAGAATGTGACCGGAGAATGGAACATGAATATGCAAACAGCCATGCTCACCGCTTATAGTTATCACTATGAGCGATTCAGGTTACAGTTGAACGCTTTGCATGACACGGGTTATTATCCTAACCCCACCATCAATAATATCTATTTTACAGATGGTCTTGATTTTGACCCTGTTGCCTTAAACTCAGGTTATATACATATAAGTCATCTTGATTCGATTATGGTAGCAGGTGATTTCAGGATATCGTTGCATGATGAATTTAACGGAAGTGAAAATAAAAGCATTGTTGGAAATTTTGGCATAAACGTTCATTAGTATGGCAATTTTAAAAAAAGCGTATTTCGTCTGCTCTTATGTTTGGCTATCGTTTATTTGTTTATCCGTACACGCACAAGTTGATAATTCTGTACCCGGATTAAAACGCTTACTCGATCAGGCAAATGAGCGATCTCCCTTTCTTACTTCAGATTCTGCAGCCATTTTAATAAGGCTTGCACAACAAAATGCATCGAAATATAACTGGTTGCCCGAATTCAATATCAACCTGCAGGCCGATATTGGAACTAATAACAATATGCCAGGGGGATATTTTTCATACGGCATTGTACCGGGTAACTCAAGGGTGCGAAACGAGGGAAATAATTCCACCATATTGACAGACCTCGCCATTGCCAATTTCGACTGGCCTGTTTATGACTTCGGTGGAAAAAAAGCCCAGCGGCAGGTAGCTGCTTCCGATGTACAGGTTGAACAATCGAAATTCAACCAAAGCAAATATCAATTGCAGGTCTTTGTGATTGATAACTATTTGCAATGGCTTCGAGTTGAAGACCTTTTATCTATCCAACAGTTGAATATCCAAAGAAATATTGAAATACGTCAATCGGTGATGGCCCTCGCCAAAAGTGGCATCAAGGCTGGTGTTGATACCAGCATTGCAGAAGCAGAGATATCCAAATCGCGACTTAACTATGTTGAGTTGAAAGGCCAGCGGCAGCAATACAAGCTGATGCTTTCAGCCATAACCAATGTTTCACCAGATCAAATGCAGCCAGATACCGGGTATATCAACAAATTGATTGAACATAACCAGCTACCCATATCAGTAGATTCAGCTATTGCTTTTCATCCGGTTTTACTCTATTACAGGTCTTTATATCAAAACAGTCTTGAAAAGGAACTCCTGGTAAAAAAGAGTTATTACCCGACCATCTCTTTGCAAGGCGCTGTATGGGGGCGCGGTAGCAGTATTAGCCCCAATGATGAATTCAGAAATTTGTCAAAAGGTATCGGGCTGGAACGTGGCAACTACCTGGTTGGAGTTGGAATTACGTATGACCTGTTTGATTTAAAAAGAAGACAGTTGCATATAAAGACGCAGCAGGCTTACACAAATTATGCTGACAAGCACTGGCAGGAACAGCAGTTGCTGCTATCGCTTAGTGAAAGCAAGCTCAATGCCCAGTTGGTTACTGCCGGTGAAAGATTGCAGGAGATACCTCATCAACTGGCGGCTGCACAGGCAGCTTACCGGCAAAAACTCTCCTTATATAAAAATGGGCTTACCGATATTTTAGAACTGAATACTGCACTCAGTGTTCTGTACCGGGCACC
>DASUVL010000083.1:0-4502 GCA_036379015.1 Niastella sp. | reverse complement strand
TACTTCAGCTTTAATATCCCGGTCAATGGCCTGTTTCAATTCACCTTTAGGACCTTTTACACTTATCACATTATCAGCACCTACTGTAATTGTAACGCCACTTATAACTGGTACCGGTTTCTTACCTATACGAGACATAACTAAATTGTTTGTTGTTAGTAGTTTATTTTTCGAGTTCACCTGACCGATCAGCCCCTATAGGTCAGGGCTTAATGTATCCGGGAACTTCCCCTATACTCCCCTTTCAGAGAGCCGGAGTTTAATAGATATAGCAAAGAACTTCGCCGCCAACGTTCTGCGTTTTGGCTTGCTTATCAGTCATTACACCTTGCGATGTGCTTACGATAGCAACACCCAAACCATTCTTCACTCTTTTGAATTCAGCAGGACTGGCGTACTGACGCAAACCAGGACGGCTAACTCTTTCCAGAGATTTAATAGCAGGTTCTTTACTTTGGGGATCATATTTCAAGGCTATTTTAATAAGGCCCTGTTTGCTATCATCCTCAAATTTGTATTTCAGAATGTACCCCTGATCATACAGGATTTCGGTCATACGTTTTTTCAGATTTGAAGCAGGGATCTCAACGATCCGGTGTCCAGCCATCTGCGCATTACGAATTCTAGTCAGGTAGTCTGCTATGGGATCAGTAACCATGTTTATTTAAATTAATTCAGTTTTACAATTTTGTATACTGAGCAGAACCACAATACCGGCTCTCCTCTTATTGCTTAAGCTCATGTCACGCCTTCGCGGATGTGGCTTACAGCGTTTCTTACCAGGATGCTTTTCTTATTCCTGGAATTTTACCATTCAACGCCATTTCACGGAACGTAACACGACTTAATCCAAAATAACGCATATACCCTTTTGGACGGCCGGTTATCTGGCAACGGTTTTTCAGACGAACTTTCGAAGAATTCTTCGGCATTTCATCTAGAGCTTTCCAATCGCCGGCAGCTTTCAAAGCAGCACGCTTTTCAGCATGTTGCGCTACCATACGTTCTCTTTTTCTTTGTCTGGCTTTAACTGACTCTTTAGCCATAATTTATTTTACGTTTTGAGATTTCTGAATGTATAACTTAAGCCTGTTCCTTCTTTGCGGGTTTGAATGGCATACCCAGCTCTGTCAACAACTCGTAAGCTTCTTCATTGGTTTGGGCAGTCGTTACAAACGTAATATCCATACCAGTGATCTTATTCACCTTGTCGATATCGATCTCAGGGAAAATGATCTGCTCGGTAATACCTAATGTATAGTTACCACGGCCATCGAACGCTTTTTCACTGATCCCTTTGAAGTCACGTACACGGGGTAATGCAGTAGCAACCAATCTATCGAGGAACTCGTACATTTTAGTACCACGCAAAGTTACGCGTGCGCCAATGGGCATGTTCTTACGCAACTTAAAGTTTGAAATGTCTTTTTTAGACATTGTAGGAATAGCTTTCTGACCAGAGATCATTGTAAGCTCATCAATGGCAACATCCACGAGCTTTTTGTCAGAAACGGCTCCGTTCACACCGCGGTTGATACAGATCTTTTCCAAACGGGGAACCTGCATCACTGTACCGTAGTTGAAACGTTTCATTAAGGCAGGTACAACTTCTTTTTTGTACTTGTCTGCCAGCCTTGGACTATATTTTGTTGTACTCATTTTATTTAGCTTAGTGTGTTATGTTTAGTGCTTAACGCAAACAGCATAACACAATTGATAATCGATAGTTTCGCTCTTTATAAGAAGCTCCGGGCCTGCTTCGCGTTTTGCGTGAAGCGTTTGGCCCTTCGCATTTATTTTATTGCTTCACCAGATTTTTTAGAAACACGCACCAGCTTACCGTTTTCACGGCTACGCTTTACTTTCACACCTGATCCGGCTTTGGCATCCCACAACATCACATTTGATATGTGAATAGCAGCTTCTTTCTTTACAATGCCACCACGGGTGTTGCGGGCCGAAGGTTTGGTATGGCGGGTAACAATGTTCACGCCTTCCACCAACACACGGGATTTGTCGAGAAACACTTCCAATACCTTGCGGGGCTTTTTAGCGTCTTTATCATCGCCGGCAATAACTACTACGGTATCGCCTTTTTTAATATTAAACTTCGGTTTAAATCTGTTGCTCATTTTATTTAGCTTTTAGCTAAAAGCTGCAAGCTGCAAGCTTTAAGCCGTTTTCAATTATATTTCATGCAAGCTTGAAGCGTATGGCTTGAGGCTTGCAGCTTGTTTTATAAAACTTCCGGAGCCAAAGAAATAATTTTCATATATCCTTTATCACGCAACTCTCTGGCAACGGGTCCAAAAATACGGGTACCGCGAGGCTCATCAGACTGATTCAACAACACTACGGCATTGTCATCAAAACGGATATAAGATCCGTCTTTGCGACGTAATTTATTCTTTGTGCGAACAATGACTGCTTTGGTAACAGTGCCTTTTTTAATACCGCCGGCAGGAATAGCATCCTTTACAGTTACTACGATCTTATCACCAATTTTGGCGTAATCCTGGCCGCTGTTTCCCAGTACTCGGATACACAGTACTTCCTTGGCGCCACTGTTATCAGCTACATTTAATCTGGACTCTTGCTGAATCATTTTTTTAGCTTTTAGCTCTCAGCCTTTAGCCCCGAGCTATCGGGACCAATAGCGAAATGATTAAAAATTTATTTGAAATCGTCGTTAGCTAACAGGCATCTGGCTTGCTGCTAACAGCTATATTACTTCGCTTTTTCTACTACTTCCACCAGTCTCCAGCGCTTAGTTTTGCTCAGGGGACGGGTTTCCATAATACGAACAGTGTCGCCTATGGTGCACTCATTTTTTTCATCATGAGCATGGAATTTGGTAGTCTTTTTTACGAACTTACCATAGATAGGGTGCTTTACTTTCCTTTCTACCGCAACAGTAACGGTCTTATCCATTCTGTTACTGGTAACCACCCCAATTCTTGTTTTGCGCAAATTTCTTTCTAACATTATTGTCATTTGAAAAGTTGAAAATTGGTAATGTGACTATGCTTCTACCTCTACTTTGTCCGTTTCACTGCATTTTCACATCCGCAGATTAAGCCAGTTCTCTTTTTCTGAGTTCAGTTTTTAAACGGGCTACATCTTTACGCAGATCCCGAATGCTCATCGGGTTTTCCAGCGGAGATATAGCATGAGCAAACTCCAGCTTTTTCAAGCGCAGTTCATCTTCCTGGATCCGGGCTTTCAGATCTGCCTCACTCATATCCTTCAGGCTTTTTACGAATTCTATTCTCTTTGCCATATAATTAATTTGATAATGTGATAATGTGATAATGTGATGATCAAATCCCATTAACAATTATGCAGTATAATCACGTCTTACAATGAACTTGGTTTTGATGGGCAGTTTTTGTGCCGCCAGTCCCAGAGCTTCTTTTGCTACTGCTTCTGTAACACCATCGCACTCAAACAAAATGCGACCTGGTTCAACTACTGCAGCCCAAAACTCAGGGTTACCTTTACCTTTACCCATTCTCACTTCAAGTGGCTTACGGGTAATTGGTTTATCGGGAAATATGCGGATCCAAACATTACCTTCACGCTTCATAGCACGGGTCATAGCCTGACGAGCTGCTTCGATCTGGCGGTTTGTTAACCAGATAGCTTCCTGTGCTTTCAAACCGAAAGAACCAAAAGAGATGGTAGTACCACGTTTGGCTACCTCGCGGATGCGGCCCTTCTGCGCTTTGCGGTGTTTCGTTCTTTTAGGCTGTAACATTTATAAAACAATTTGATAATTAGAAAATTTGATAACTAATGAAGGGGGGAATTAATGTCGGCCACCTCCACCTCTGCGATCGCCACCGCCGCCTCCACCTCTTCTGTCGCCGCCGCCTCTTCTGTCACCACCACCACCACGATGATGTCCACCCTCACCATGTCCGCCATCACCTTCTCTTCTGTCTCTTCTGTCGCTTACATCGCTCTTACCACCAACAAAATTCGGGTTCAGGTCTCTTTTACCAAGTATTTCACCTTTACAGATCCATACTTTGATACCGATCTTACCGTAAACAGTCAACGCAAATACGTTAGCGTAGTCGATATCCATACGCAGGGTATGCAATGGTGTACGACCTTGTTTGATCTCTTCGGTACGGGCAATTTCAGCACCACCCAAACGACCAGCGATCTTTATTTTGATACCTTCAGCACCCATGCGCAGTGCAGAAGCGATTGCCATTTTAATGGCGCGTTTGTAGTTGATACGGTTTTCGATCTGACGGGCGATAGTATCCCCTACAATCATGGCATCCAACTCGGGACGACGAATTTCAAGGATGTTGATCTGCACATCTTCCTTACCTGTCAGTTTTTTCAACTCTTCTTTGATGCGATCAACTTCGTTCCCACCTTTACCTATGATAATACCAGGCTTAGACGTATGAATGGTAACAATCAGTTTATTAAGCGTGCGCTCAATAACTATCTTAGAGATACCACCTTTGTTGATACGGGCGTTC
>DASUVL010000082.1:0-2487 GCA_036379015.1 Niastella sp. | reverse complement strand
TCAACTGGCCCTTCTTTACCTTGTCATTGAAATCAACATATACCTTGCTGATGGTGCCCGATACCTGCGTACCTACCGATACGGTATCTACCGGTTGAATGGTTCCGGTGGCTGTTACACTGGTAGCAATAAAACCGTAATGCGGCTTCTCCGTTTCCAGCACAACAGCCTGTTCTTTTTCTTTGAACTTCCAAAACCAGATGCCAACTCCAACAATCAGAATTATTAGCACCCAAATGATCCATTTATATTTTTTCATCTGAAAATATTTTATTGATATTATAGTGCAACAGGAACACCTGTATAAAATTCATATATCTTTTTATTAAGAATATTATTGTACTTGGCCTGCACATACGCCTGCAATGCCTGCACGTATAAGTTCTTCTGAGTAAGCAGATCAATAGTATTAAGCGCTCCCAACCGTAACTGTTCATTGGTTATGCGATAACTTTCCTGGTTGGTTTTCCATTGAGATTCTGCGGCAGTCAACTGGGCCTGCGCATTTAATACGCTGATGTATGCCTGCTCTACTGCCTGATCGAGTGTGGTCTTTGTTCCCTGTAACGAAAGTTTCGCCTGCTCAATTTGTATTTTCGACCGCTCGATATTGCTTTTATTAATGCGGTTGGCAAAAATGGGTACCGATACGGTTACACCCAGCCGTTGATAGAAATTATTATTTAACTGAGAAAAATATTTAAGGTCCTGGTTGTCTGAGTAACCGCTCGATAATCCCGCACCCAGGCTAACAGAAGGCAGCGCACCGGCCCTGGATTTTTCCAGTTCCACCTGCGCCGATTTTACCCCCAGCTCTCCTATCTTAACTTCAGGCCTTGATTGCACTGCTGCATTTTCTGCTTCCGGTAAAGAAACCACCGATTGATTGGTAACTAATGTATCTGGCTGCACCACATCAAATTCAACCAATGAAGGCAACTGCAATATTTGTTTCAATACAATAAGATTGGTACGGTGTGCATTAACAGCAGTTACCAGATTATATTGGTCATTTGCCAATGTAGCTTCCAACTGTAAATAGTCCTTGCGCGACAAACTGCCGGCATCAAACCGTTGTTTGCCCAATGCCAGTTGTGACTGCGATGTACTTACCAGCTCCTGGAGATAAACAATATTTTCTTTCTGTAATAATATATTCAGGTAAGCCTGTGTGATCTGCAGGGTGATATCATTCTCTGCCTGTTGCACATTTAAATGAGCGCTCTCCAACAGGATATTCTTTTGTTTCACATCATTGTTCAGGTAACCGCCATTAAAAATGGTCCATGATGAATTCAATGAATAATTGCCAGATGCATTGGCCTGTGTTTGAAAACCGCCCACTACCGGATTGGCATTGTTGCTATTTACAACAGATTGAGAAAGCGTACCTGTTAAATTGGGTAGCTTCGCAGCCCTTGCCTGCAACAGATCCTGCTCACTGGAGCGAGCATCCCAACGTAATCCTTTTATCGTGATGTTATTCTTTTTCGCGTAGTCGAGACAGGTTTGCAAATCCCATTTCAAAGGCGCTGTAACTGTATCCTGTGCCTGCAGAGAAGCAAACACTCCAAGCCAAAGACTGGCTATTAGTAGAAAATATTTTAACATAGATTACTTATTTAGATCAATTCATTCCCACTGTTATTTGAAGTGTTTAGAGGCGTTTTCCGGCGGATAGTTAAAGGGTTTATATACAGCTTAACATTTCATTTACCGTTGAATCCATTTCAACTGATAAACGGTTTGGCACCTTGATAGAAGGGAGTAATAAAAATGCCACACCCCTTGGCTATGCTCAAGATGGTGTGGCATTGAATAATATAACGGAATGAGGAAATTATTCCTCAACCTTAACTAATAACCTGTATTAATCACATTGATCTTCTGTATTTGTATTCCATTCTCACATTATCACATTATCACATTGACCTTCTGTATTGCCCCCCAACCTCAAACAGGGCATGGGTTATTTGCCCCAATGAGCAATACTTGACAGTTTCCATCAACGCCTCAAAAATGTTTCCATTATTAATGGCCACTTTCTTAAGCTGGTTCAACATGTCGGCAGACTTGCTTTCATTCCGTTTCATGAAAGCGTTTAGGTTTTGGATCTGCTGTTCTTTTTCTTCGGTAGTACTGCGAATGACTTCGCCTGGTAAAATGGTAGGACTTCCTTTTTTATTTAGAAAAGTATTAACGCCAATAAGCGGTAATTCACCACTGTGTTTCAAACTTTCGTAATACAAACTTTCTTCCTGGATCTTATTACGCTGATACATACGCTCCATAGCACCCAGCACACCACCACGTTCGGTAATGCGATCAAACTCTGCCAGCACAGCCTCTTCAACGAGGTCGGTCATTTCTTCAATCAGGAAAGATCCCTGTATAAAGTTCTCTGTTTTGGCACTGCCCAATTCCCGGTTAATGATCAGCTGTATGGCCATAGCCCGGCGAACACTTTCTTCAGTGGGTGTAGTAATA
>DASUVL010000081.1:0-4798 GCA_036379015.1 Niastella sp. | reverse complement strand
GCATATCCTTCATTAAACCTGTGACCGTTGCCGGATGTGCGTCGCCGGTGATCAGTATCGTTTGCCCCATGGGGTTGGCTTTCCCAAAATATTTTTTAGCGGCGGATTCAGATAATACAATGCTGTAAGGTTCTTTTAGTGCGGTATGGGCATTGCCCTGTAGCAGCTTAAAACTAAAGATTTTAAAGAAACTTGAATCGGCCCAGATGGCATTTGATTCATTGAATTTAATATCTCCTTTTCTAAACAATACGTTGTCGCTCAGCACCCGGGCAAATGCTTCTACTTCCGGAAAATCGAGTTTTATATGCGAGGGAACTGCCCAGGCCGGTCCCCCGGAATTAAGTACTTCAGTAGGCGTTTTTATATCTGCTACTACCCGATATATACGATCTACTTTGGGATGAAAGGTGTCATAGCTCATTTCAAACCGTACATACAGGAAGATCAGCAAACAGGCTGTCATACCAACAGATAACCCCATGATGTTGATAAAGGAGAAAACCCGGTGCCTCCATAAATTCCTGAAAGCAATTTTGAAATAGTTCTTTAGCATATTATAAATTCTTTACGTGAATGGTCAATGGTGAATGGTGAATATCCGCAACCTGTAACTATTACCTTTCTCGTTGCCTTTTCCATTTTCATATTTGCTAATTTCAAATTGGCGTTTCTTTCACTTCTACATTGAACATTGGATATTCAATATTCATTATTCACTTCTTAATGCTTTCACCGGATTCGCCAGCGCGGCTTTCACCGCTTGTGCACTTACTGTACCCAGGGCAATGATCACTGCCAGTAAACCGGCAATGGCAAATACCCATCCGTTGATAGATATGCGATAATCATATTTCTGTAACCAGTTATGCATGAGCCAAAGCGCCAAAGGGGAGGCTATCAGGCTCGACAATATCACCAGTAATACAAACTCTTTAGATAACAGCATCCACAGGTTGGCAACCGATGCGCCCAGCACCTTGCGTATACCTACTTCTTTGGTGCGGCGTTCGGCCATAAAAGCGGCTAAACCAAACAAACCCAAACAGGAAATGAAAATCGTTAAACCGGCAAATATCCCCGCCAGCTTGCCAACCTGGTTTTCCGTCGTGAACTTCCTGGCAAATTCCTCATCAACAAACTTGTATTCGAACGGCAGTGCCGGATTGTGTTTTTCTGTTATTGGTTGAATAGCTGCCAACGTTTTTTTGAGATCGGCTGTTTTTGCGAGCCGCAGGAGAATGGTAGACGTATTATTGACATTGAAAAGAATGAGTGTAGGCGATACCGGTTTAAAGGGGTCGCGCATGACTACATTTTCAACAACGCCTATAATAGTGAATGGCTCAGTATCATTTTTGATGATCTTACCCAACGGATCTTTATAACCGATCAGCTCTGCGGCTGCTTCATTTATTACAATGGCGTTGCTATCGGTTTTATATTCCCTTGAAAATGCACGGCCCTGTTTGATTGTTAATCCAACGGTTTTAGCATAGTCCCAATCTGTCATCACAACATCAAATGAAGTAATGGCATTGGGATCTTTGCCCTGCCAGGTAAAATCGCTCCAGCTATTATAAATATTGGTCATGGGACTGGAAGCCTGCGCTACCGATTCAATATAACCGGTATTCAACAGATCTTGTTTATAGGCCTCATAATTCTTGCTAAGGTCATTGCTGCATGTGATGGTAATGAGATTATCGGGATCATAACCCATGTGCCGGTCTTTGGCATGTTCGATCTGCTGAAAAACGATCACCGTACATACTATTAACCCAATGGAAATGGTGAACTGCAAAACAACCAGCACCTTACGAAATGAAACGGCGGCTACACCCTGTCGTATTGTTCCCTTTAATACTTTTACCGGGGCGAAAGAGGAAAGGTATAAAGCGGGGTAGCTGCCTGCTACCAGGCCGGTAATAATACAAACACCCAATACCGATGCCCACAACGAAACGTCTCCAAACCTGAAGTGTATTTTTTCAAAGCCTATGTCTTTCAGTAAAGGCAGTAGTAGCTGTATTAAAAGGATGGATAGTAAGAAAGCCAGGAAGGCGGTTAACATAGATTCGCTCAGGAATTGTACAATAAGCTGAATTCTTTGCGAGCCCACCGCTTTTCGAATGCCTACTTCTTTGGCCCTTTTTTCAGACCGTGCCGTTGTTAAATTCATGAAGTTGATGCAGGCTATCAACAGCACAAAAATGCCAATGATGGCAAACAGCCGTACATACTCAATTCGTCCACCTGTATTTTTCCATTCTTTATAATCATTATACAAATGCCATTTTTGCATGGGTTGCAGGAACGCGAGCTGGGTAATGCCATCTTTTCGTTTTTGCATGATCAGCGGTTCCATCTTTTTTGAAAGCGCCTGCATGGAGTTTCCTTCTTTTAACTCCACGATATACCTTAGAAAATTATTGCCCCATTGTGTTTGAGCATTTTTAATATTTTCGAAGTGCTGAATTTTAAAATCAAACGGAATCAGAAATTCAAAACTGAGGGTAGAATTGTCAGGCACATCTTTGGCTACAGCAGAAACCTGTATGTTATACTCGTTGTCTACTTTTATAGTTTTGCCAACGGGGTCCTCTTTTCCGAACAATGCAGTAGCCAATGATTCTGTAAGAACGATCGAATTGGGATCGTTCAACGCAGTGGCTGCATTTCCTTTCATCAACGGAAAAGAAAGCATTTTCAGAAAATCCGGATCAACATACATGCCCCTTTTGCTGAATTTATTATTGCCCACCATCAGGCTGTGCTCATAGCTGCCCTCCATGCGGGATAGTCTTTTTATTTCGGGGTAGTTGCGTTTCAGCTCATCGTACAGGGGCAATGGCATACTTGCCACTGTATTTTTCTGATTATTGAAAAGGGTATGTTTACGGATAAGCGCAATCCGGTCTTTGTTTTTATGAAAGGCGTCAAAGCTGGTTTCATACTGTATCCATAATCCAATGAGCAAGGCAAAGGCCATACCAATGGCCAGTCCAAAAATATTAATAAATGTTAGTCCTTTATTTTGCAATAAACTACGCCAGGCTATTTTAAAATAATTTTTGAACATATAGTGTTCTTTGTGCTAAGTTTTTAGTGTAGGGTTTGTGGTTTAATCCGCCAATGGTGAATGGTCAATCGTGAATACCCGCAATCTGTAACTATTACTTTTATCGTTTGACTTTTCCATTTTCATATTTTCTACTTTTCAAATTGGCATTTCTTTCACTTCTACATTGAACATTGGATATTCAATATTCATTATTCATTCCTTAGCGCTTTCACCGGATTCGCCAGCGCTGCTTTTACTGCCTGAAAACTTACGGT
This sequence comes from Niastella sp., assembly GCA_036379015.1. Classification (GTDB taxonomy): domain Bacteria; phylum Bacteroidota; class Bacteroidia; order Chitinophagales; family Chitinophagaceae; genus Niastella. Next base: position 1,459 of record DASUVL010000081.1, on the reverse strand, counting down.
AGTAACGGCAACAAGTATGGCAAACAAACCGGTCAGCGCAAACACCCACCAGGTAATATTGATCCGCCACGCATACGCCTGCAACCAGTTATTCATAAAATACCAGGCGAGGGGAGAAGCGATCACCAGGGCAATCGCAATCAGTTTTATAAAATCTTTCGACAACAAACCGGCTACCTGGGTTACGGTAGCCCCCAGCACTTTGCGGATACCGATCTCTTTAATACGATTCACTGCCGCCAGCGCCGCCAGTCCAAACAAACCCAAACAGGCCAGGAAAATTGAAATGCCGCCGGCCCAGCCTATAATGGCGCTCCAGCGTTCTTCACCTTTATAAAAATTGTCAAACTTTTCGTCTACGAAGCTGTATTCAAAAGGCGCATCGGGCACCAGTTTTTGCCAGGTTTTGTTGAGCATGGCCAGTTTAGTGGCCGGGTCTCCGGCCTGCAGGCGAACGAAAATGCGGGATGGCTCTAATTGGCTGGGGCGACTAAATAATTGTGGCTTTACGGTGTGCGAGAGGTCTTCGAAATTAAAATTGTGCGAAATGCCAATGATCGTTTTAGGTCTATTGCCTTCTTTTGCCGCAGCCAATTGCATACCCAGCGCTTTTTCATTGGTAGTGCCCAATACTTGTTGCACCAATACCTCATTTACAATAACAGCATCCATGGTGTCTGATGCCCTGTTCGGATCGAAATTCCGGCCTGCTATCAATTTCATCCCCATCGTTTGCAGAAAATTAAAATCGCCGGGATATTCGATCACCGCCAACTTTTCACCCTTGTAATCCAGATACCCTCTGCCCATTTGGCCTTCACCTGATCCCAATCCCATTTCTCCGGCTGTTACACTTACTATACCGGCGTTGGATTGAACGGCCTGTTTATACAACGGGTATATTCTTTTTACATCGATCCGCTTTGCGTTGATCATTACCACGTTTTCTTTATTGAGACCGATATTTCTTGAACGCATATAATTTACCTGCTGAAGGATGATGACGGTTGAAATGATCAATCCGATCGATAGCACAAACTGCAGCGTTACAAGTGAGCGGGTGAAGAGGTTAGCACCGCCCACGCGTATTTTTCTTTTTAAAACTTCTACCGGTTTGAAAGCCGACAATATCAGCGCGGGGTAACTACCGGCCAGCAATGCCACCAGCAACGTAAGACCGGTTAACAGCCAGGTTAATTCAGGAAAACGGCTGAATGAGAAACTAAGTTGCCGGTCTGCCAGTTGGTTAAAGAGTGGCAGCAAGGTATAAGCCAGTAAAATACCGGTAATGGAAGAGAACAAACTCAATAAGAACGATTCTGTGAGGAACTGCGTGATCAGTTGTTTGCGTTGACTGCCCATTACTTTCCGTACGCCTATTTCTTTTGCCCGTCCGGCCGACCGGCCAATGGCGAGGGTGGTAAAGTTGATACAGGCAATCAGCAATACAGCCGCTGCT
>DASUVL010000080.1:0-8570 GCA_036379015.1 Niastella sp. | reverse complement strand
ATGGCGCTCATATTTACCAGGTATTTTCGGTTAACCCTGTAAAAAACAGCCGGGTCTACCTGGGTTTCAATATCGGCCAGTGACTGGTCCATAATAAATTTCTGACCGCTGCTGTCTACCATACACACCAGTTTGTGGGTAGCATAAAAATAGGCCACCTCTTCTGCTTTTATGCTGATATAATCTGTGCCGCGTTTTACCAGGAACCGCTTTTTGTAACCCGTTGGTGACTGCGCCAGAGGCCAGCTCGCCAGGGCTTGATAGCTGCCGGTAAAATGGTGTTTTAGCTTTTGGTACTTGTTAAGGGCGGCTTCCAGTTTTTCCGCTTTTACCGGTTTTAACAGGTAATCAATGCTGTTATGCTCAAACGCTTCCTGCCAGTATTCGTCAAACGCCGTGATAAAAATAACCGGGCATTCTATGTTGATCTGTTCAAATATTTTAAATGATAACCCATCACTGAGTTCAATGTCCATAAAAATTAATTCGGGTGCAGGATGTTGTTGCAACCAGTCGATGGCTTCCCTGATACTGCCCAGCACCACATCAACGGTTACTGGTTGATCACCTAAAGCCAGTAAACTCAGCAATTTTTCTGCAGCAGGCTTTTCGTCTTCGATAATAACACATTTCATCTGGAAGTATTTATTGTTTTTTGCCCAGTTGGAACTTACGTTTCATCTCAGGCAATTTTTAAGACCGGTAACGAAACCGTGAAATCACTGGTTGATTCTGTAACACTGATTTCTTTACTGGTAGTTAATTTATAGCGTTCTCCCAAATTCTGCAAACCTATGCGTGAAGAGGCTTTGCGTAATATTTTTTTCCGTACCTGGTTATGTATGATCAATTCATCGTTTTGCATTTCGATGGTTATTACCAGGGGAACGGCATCTGTAAATTCATTGTGCTTGATGGCGTTTTCTACCAGGATCTGCAATGAGATAGGTGGAATAAGATACTGATCATATAATGCAGGATTGATTCCGATCTGTAATTGTACAGCTTGTTCAAACCGGATCTTTATTAAAGAAAAGTAATCGTTTAAAAATAACATTTCTTCATGCAGCAATACCAGCTCGCGGACTTTGTTTTGAAGGATATAGCGATATACGTCTGCCAGGTTATCATTAAATTGTTTGGCTTTCACCGGATCTTTTTCAATCAGGTGCGATAGTGTATTCAGCGAATTAAAAATAAAATGCGGGTCAATCTGATTTTTGAGCGCCTCCAGTTCCGCTTCTGCCCTGGCCCTTTCCAATTGTTCTTTTTTAAGTTTTTCACTTTCTGCTTCCCGCACTAAAAATACGGTTTCATAAATATGCGTGATGAACAACACGCATACCATGATCATCAAAATGGTAGTGGTAATTATATCCCAGTTTATTTTGCCTGCATTAAATAGTTTATACCAGATCACCATCAGCAAAGCACTGATAGGGATGGTATAGAACGAAACGGCTAAAACCAGCACGGCTATTTTACGTACCGGTTTATTAAACCAGTCAAAATAACTGCGTAGCGTAAAAAGAAGGTAGCGATTGCCTTCCCAAATTATAAAGGCAATGCCAATGGTAAATAAAAAGCTAAGTTTAATCTGCCACAGGGAAAGGAGCTGATAATTTATCATGCCGGTAACCAAAGGAATAACCACACCAAATGCCGGGATGAGAATTACCCTGAACCCGATATCATTCAGTCGATCGGCGCCTGCTGTTTTTTTAATCGGCTTATTATTGATATTGATCGCCTGCTTTTCCAGTCTGATTCCTTTTTAGTTGACTGCGTAAAAATTAGCAAATAGATTTGAAATAACCATAAAACCTGTCGGGTCTAAGCAATCAATCAGCCATGAAAAATAAGTAGGATTAAATAATCCCTGCTTAGCATCCGACGGGTTTTTTTTAAAAAATCATTGCTTATGACAATGACCATAATAAACTGGTGGGCGGTTTTGGTGGCCGGTATTTCTTCTTTTGTAGTAGGCGGTATCTGGTACTCGCCCGGTCTTTTTGGTAAGGCCTGGATGAAGGATAATAATTTTACCGAAGAAGAGATCAAAAAGGGAGGTAATAAAGGGAAGATCTTTGGGTTTACGCTTATTTTTTCATTACTGATGGCGGTTAACCTGGCCATGTTTTTGGCAACGCCGGCAGAATGCCCTCCTCAATGTGCAGCCCCGGCCGATATAACATGGGGCGCCATGGCTGGTTTTTTAGCCGGTATCTGGACCTTCTGCGCCATAGCCATTCATAGCCTGTTTGAATTAAAACCCTGGCGACTCATCTTTATAAATGGTTTTTATAGTGTTGTCGCGCTCATTTTGATGGGCGCTATCATTGGTGCCTGGCGATAATAAAAAAGCGGATCGGGGTTTTACTCCGATCCGCTTTTCACGTTCAATGAGCAGATGCTTAGGTTGTTCAAGAACTAATGCACTGAATAAATTTAAACGCAAATAGAACTTTATTTGACGCGGGTAAGCATTATTTCCATGTTCTTAAATTCCTTGCCGTCCTGCGTCATAAACATTTCCAGCTTTTGGTTATTGTCATCTACCACGGTAAAAGTCTGTCTTACATCCATGTCCTTACCCGTACTGGGATCAACTGTTTTTCCCTTTAATGTAGCTGACTTTGAAGTGCTGTCCCAGGGGCCTTCCATATACATGATGCCGGTTCCCATATTATCGATCCAGGTACTGATAAACATTTTGCGGGCATTGTCCCAGGCCAGGGTACCCTGACCTTCAAACGGTTGGCCCATCATGGTACCGGTATGAACACTTTGCTGATACCGGCCGCCCATGACCATTTTATTTACAACGGTTGCGCTGCTCTTGGTTGGTGGTCCTCCGGGTTGCATCCAGAACGTAACATCCTCTTTCCATTTACCATCCCATTTGGCTATCATTTTATGTACATCACTGGGCGTCATATAATCTGTCCATGCTTTCATTTGTTCCTGTGTTTGCGCACGGGCAGTAAAACTGTTGATGATCAATAATACAGCAGAAGCTGTAATAGCAAGCTTTTTCATTACTGTTAGTTTTTATTATAGTTATTGGATCAAAAAAAGTACCAATCAATATGTAAACTGATCAATATCATTTAATTCCAGATGAAACAGGAATGGCAGCGGATGAAAATATAAGTAAACGCAATACCTTTTGTAATTTCAATAAAGCGAATTAAAACCCCTGCGGTATGAAAAAATATATTACCACTATAGGATTGTTGTTTATAGTAATTAATGTGTCGATAGCACAACAGCCTGTCTATTCCGGCAAGGAATTCAAACCATTGCATGCACTAGCCGGTTTATGGAAAATGGATTCGAAACGTGGCGCTATATACGAAGAATGGCAGGTTAGGGGAGATGGGCAATTATCGGGTCGCAGTTATACAATCAAAAACAACGATACCCTGTTACTTGAAAATGTGATTATTTCTTTACAGGGCGATGCTATTTTTTATACCCCAGTTGTACAGCATCAAAATAATCAGCAGCCGGTTCCTTTCAGGTTGATATCCTGCAATAATAACCGGTATGTGTTCGAAAATAAAGAACACGATTATCCGCAGCGGGTTATTTATGATCTGGCTTCCCCAAACGACCTGCGGGCACGCATTGAAGGCAGTAAAGGAGGAAAAGAAATGGGGTCGGACTTTAATTATATACGAGTTGGGAAATGAAAAATGAGGAATTAGAAATGAGGAATGAGAAAGGGGTAATATTGAAGTAGGAAGTCAGCAATTAAGGGAGCATCTGACCTCCGACTTCCTACTTCCGACTTCAGTCTGCAGGAAATTGCGATTTATCGATATTCGGAATAATGCGCAAGGCATTTTTATAATATATTTTCTTCAGTATTGTATCGGGTAATCCCATGCCATACATGGCCCAGAAAGCATGGTACTTTTTGTGATAAGGAAAATACTCATCTTCTGTTTCCAGCACCCTGAAGTAGGTGGCATATTCTTCGGGCACCCAACTATCTTTTCCAAATAATATCCGGTCCTGGTATTTCTCAAAGAACTGGCGGGCCATCCGGGGTTGCCGGCCCAGCTCTGCAATCACGGCACCAAATTCTACCACTACATTCGGCATGTCGTCTAATAATTTACCCAGCTTTGGCAGGTTGTTGGGATACCATCCAAAATGTGCTGCAATAAATGTTGTGCGGGCATGTTTTTTAAACATCCGGTGTTGCTCTTCTATCAACGCTTCCCATGGCGCCGGATCATTATCACTTCTTTTCCGGCCGGGGTGCGACGTGATCTCCAACCAGCGTTCGTTGTGTTCATCTTCAGGGTCCCAAAATGGTTTGGGGTCTGCTGTATGTATGAGAACGGGTATCTTGAGTTCACCACATTTATCCCAAATAGCATCAAGGCGGGGATCATCTACGGTTACGCGTTTGCCGGTATTGTCTTTTACAGAAAGCCCCAGGTTCTTAAATATTTTCAATCCATTGGCGCCATACTTTACATCCTCTTCCAGTTGTTTAACGGCTTTCTCCGTCCAGCCGGGTTCACCAATTCCGTTAAAACTGATATTGGCAAAAACTATAAAACGTTTAGGACTGGTTGAGCGGATGTTGTCAATTTTGTTTTGAAGCCTGTTGCCATTATCACCGCTGAGGTTTACCATCACCGCCATGTTTAATTTATCCATTTCTTTTTCCAGTCCTTTGAGGTTAGAAGTGGACATGCCACCCTGGTGATTATGTACGTCGATAAACGGGAAACGGGCGCGGTTTAATTTATGTTCAGGGACTACCAGGGTAGAGTTGGGCGTATATTTCTCAAAATCCATGTGCGTGGAAGTTTGGGCACAAACCGTATGTAATGTTAGCAAGGAAAAGGCAATGATAAATAACTTCCTCATACAAATAATTTCTACCAAATTAGTGGGATTTGGCAAGAATGAGAAACCGGTGGTAAAAAAGCGTGAAACGGGAAACGGGAGACGTGAAACGGAAGACGGGGTGATGGGTTTCAGGTTCCAGGGCAGTTGACCGGGTTGAAAAGTTGACAGAGTTGATAAAGGTGATAAGGAAGTTAGTAAGTTCTCAGTTCATAATTGGCAATGGCCTTTATCAACCTTATCAACATGTCAACCTTTCAACTTTTGCCATTTATCTACACTACTCCAGATTCATTTTATATTTATCTGCATATTTATTGATCCATTCGTACAGGCGGTATACATCTTCTTTTTTAAACAACTGTGTGCCGGGGTTCATGGTAGCTGCTGTACCGCAGGCTACGCCAAAGCGCACCGTTTCAGATAATGATTTCCCCTGTTCCATCATCCATACCATGCCGGCCACCATACTATCGCCGGCTCCTACGGTACTTTGCTTTTTTACAGTTGGCGTAGGCACATGTTCACAACCGTCGCGGGTAACCAACAAAGCGCCGGATGGACCCATGGAAACAACCATAACCTCACACCTGCCCTCCTTAATGACTTCCATGGCAGCATTATCTACTTCATTTAATTCAAGATGTTCCTTACCCACCAATGCACATAACTCGCTCAAATTGGGTTTTAGCAAATACACACCTTCTTTGGCCGCCAATTGTAATGGCTTACCGGAGGTGTCAATGATAAACCGTGCATTTAATTGTTTAACTACTTTGGCCAGCTGCCCAAAGAAATTGTCAGGCAAACCGGGCGGTAAACTGCCGCTGGCCACGATAAAAGTAGGCCGTGGTTGCATTTGCTGCAAGATCTCGAAGCAGGAGTGGGCTTCCTTTTCGGTAAGCGGTGCTCCTGGCATCACAAAGCGGAACTGAGAATTGGTCTCCGTTTCACGCACGACAATATTTTCGCGGGTTTCATGCGCAACTGCAATGCTTTTTATGTTGATATGCTTCTCTGTAAGATAGTTTTCGATCAGCTTTCCATTCAAGCCGCCTGATGGAAAAACAGCCAGTGATTCGCCGCCTAATTCTTTTATGGCCTTGCTTACGTTAATGCCGCCACCACCGGCCTCGGTGATGAGTTCACTGCAACGCATTTTTTTCTCGGGTACCAATTTATTAACGCCGGTGCTTTTGTCAACAGCCGGGTTCATTGTTATAGTAACAATCATATTCCTGATTTTTGATTGTCTGATCTTATATTCTGCAACGCGTTCACTATCCGCTCCCGCAACACGTCATAGGTTGTGTAACCTGATGCCAGCATAATGAATTTTGATTCATTCACCTGCAATAATACTGCCGGGTAACCTGTTACCTGCAATTGTTTACAAACGGCAAATTCATGATAGGCTTTTTCTTTATACGCCGGATCTTTTAGCAATTTATAAAATGAATCGGCAGGTATCGCATATTTTTCCAGCAAATGCCGGTAGGCTTCATTATCGCAGAGATCGCGCCCTTCGTATTGTAAGGCATATAGCAGATCCGCAGCAAAGGCTACCTGTTTATCAGGATAATATTCTTTAAATATGCATAAAGCAATGGCCGGTTTTTCAGAATCGGGAAACCAGTCACTTAGGTCGGGGTTTTTTATATGCCATAGAAAGTCTTCCCCAAATTGGACGCCGGTATGTTCGGCTACTGTTTTGCAATTGCTTAAAAAATAATCAGCCAATACACTTATTGGTTTTGGTGTTTCAGTAATGATCATACCTCCCGAAAGCACTTCAACAGGTATTTTGTCACTGAAGTCCTTGGCTATCTGTAACATAACCGGGCTAAACCCATAACACCAGTTACAATAGGCATCATAACAATAAAAGATTACAGGCTCCATAATAGCTGTGAAATTACGCCATCCTTTTAATATCTAAACAAAAACGGCTATCTATGCATTCACAGATAGCCGTTTACGATAGTGTTAGAATTATAATATCTTTCCTGCTTTTACTTTTTTCGTTTTCTGAAAATGAGAATGGCTTCTTCCGTTGTATGGGCGCCGGTTTTAACCAATCCCTTTAAGGTGAGAATATTTTCATCAACACCGATCACCACAAATACCTTTTGATCATTACCGGTTGCATCATTGAGCTTTAATACGGTTGGTCTTTTTTCATCAACCACTCGTTTTCCCAATTCATATTTCACTTCTTTAACCAATTCTTCCTTGAGGTTCCATTTGTATTGTTTTACCTCGTTGGTGCATCCGTTCTTGTTGGCGCCTAAGTAGGTTTTAGCATTGTAATCAGGCAGCAGTTCCATTTGCTGGTCCTTTCTGCAGTCATCATATTCCCAAAAGGCATCAGAAGAACGATAGCCATCTTTATTGAGATCAACAGCGTGTTTAAACTTAACAGATTGCAGTACCCACATACCCGTAAACTGCGAAGTATCGTATTGGGCGTACAGTGTGAAAAAGAATAAAAAACAAATGATACAAGAAGCCAAAATTCGTTTCATAGTATAAGATTAAGGGTATAGTTCACAGAAACGATTTTCTGTAAATAGAACGCCGAAAGATCAAAAATATTTCCCTAAAACGGAAATGTTTAGTTAAAAAAACCTTTAGCAATCATTTACAAATCAATCTTTCAAGTAACGTTTTGGTATATGGCCATTCAGGTTGAATGATGCTGTACACAATCGTATTGCGGAATGTTCCATCGTCATTTTTGCGGTGGCATCTTAACAGGCCTTCTTTAACACCGCCGATCTTTTCAATGGCTTTTTGTGATCGTATATTGGCCTCTCTTGTTTTGAATTCCACCCGCATGATATTCCACTTTTCAAAACAGTGAGTCAATAGTAAATATTTACTTTCTATGTTAATCTTTGTACCCCAAACAATTGGTGATAACCAGGTGGGACCGATCTCAAGTTGTTGATTCACCGCATCTATATTAATAACACCGGTACTGCCACAAATCTTAATATTTGTCTTATTCCGGATTACATACGTTACCTGTTGGTCATTCAGATTTTTCTGCTGCAATTCTTTAATGAAATTGTCAAATGATGCTTTACCCGTAATGTTATAGGGCAGGTTTTGCCAGATCCTTGTATTCATGGCAATTGATTCCAGTTCCGTAATGTGATCGCTTGTAAAACGCTCAAGATCTACATAATCGCCACGGATGAATTGTTCAAATGACATGTAATTGTTATGTATATATATTGATAAAGAGAAAAGATAAAAGATAAAATGTTACAACTTTATTTAGGCCTCTTTGAATTATACCCAATCAAGGGATGTTTCTATCCCATGATCAAAAAAAGAGGAGGAATCAAAAATAAACGACGGCTCCGGAATTCGCTTCCATGACTACCTGTTTCCTACATGGGCTCAAATAAAAAAAGGCTGCATCTTTTTGATACAGCCTTTGCAAAATAAGTTTATAAAAATAATTTATCATTGTCTTCTTGGACGGCTACCACCTCCGCCGGATGAATTATTTCCGCCAGAAGGTCTTGAAAATCCGCCACCGCCACCACTATTGCCGCCACGTTCAAAGCTACGTGGCGCTGAGTTGTTAGCCTGAGGTTGGTAAGGCCTGCTTGGCTGTTGGTAACTCCTGTTGCCTCCAAAGTTTCCTCTGTTGCCACCTGTTGGTTCATACGTGCGTTGTTGCGGAGCCC
>DASUVL010000079.1:0-2603 GCA_036379015.1 Niastella sp. | reverse complement strand
GGACTAAGCGATATATATAATGACGCTGCATTTGCAGAAGGGCTTTTGCTGAATGGATATGTAAGGCTGCCCCTGGGTGGCTATTCATTTAATGATGTGGCCACAGATGATGCTGTGTCGAACAACCCGAATAATAATTATCGTTTAATGGCTACCGGCAACTGGTCATCGATAAACAACCCAATGGATCAATGGACCGGCGCTTTTGCCGCCATACAGTATCTGAATTTGATACTGGCCGAAGCCGACCAGGTAAACTGGGCAACGTCGGGGCAATACACCAAAGAGATGTTCAATGACCGGGTAAAGGGAGAGGCATATGGATTGCGGGCCTTGTTTATGTTTTATTTGTTACAGGCGCACGGCGGTTGGTCAACCGACAACAATTTGTTGGGAGTACCAATTTTAACGGCACCGCTTGATAGTAAATCTGACTTCAAATTGCCGCGTAATAAATTTGAAGAATGCGTTCAACAGATCTATAAGGACCTCAATATGGCAGAAAGCTATTTGCCACTCGATTTCGAGAATATTACTTCCGCCAGCAACATACCGGCAAAGTATGCAGGAAAAACAACGGTGTCTGATTACAACCGCGTATTTGGAGCGTATAATACCCAACGCCTCACTGCACGCATCGTCAAGGGCATACGTGCAAAACTATCTTTACTGGCTGCGAGTCCTGCTTTTAATCAGGGAACAACTATTACATGGGCAAAGGCAGCTGATGATGCCGCAGCGGTGCTTGACCTCATTGGAGGAATACCGGGTATGGCAAATAACGGCGTGTACTGGTATGCAAGCCGCAACTCAGGGGAGATAAACGGGGTGGCCGCAGGACTTAATCCAAAGGAAATTCTTTGGAGAGGCAATGTAGGAGATGGCAATAATCTGGAAAGAGATAATTATCCGCCAACGCTGTATGGTAATGGCCGGGTGAACCCAACACAAAACCTGGTTGATGCTTTCCCTATGGCGAATGGTTATCCAGTTACAGATCCGGGTAGCGGCTACGATCCAAACAACCCATATAATAGTCGCGATCCCCGTTTGGCGCTTTATGTAGTAGTAAATGGAAGTAAGATGGGCCCCAGCGGATCTACCATTTATACCCGGATCGGCACTTCGAATGATGGATTGAATACTATTTCCACCTCAACACGTACAGGCTTTTATATGCGTAAGATGTTGCGCGAAGATGTAAACCTCAATCCTGCAAGCACGAACACGCAAAGGCATTACGTGCCATATATCCGGTATACCGAATTATTTCTTGCCTATGCCGAAGCAGCTAATGAAGCCTGGGGGCCCGATGGTAAAGGAACACATAACTATTCAGCCCGGGAAGTCATTAGTGCCATAAGAAAAAGAGCTGGCATTACACAGCCTGACAATTATCTGTCTTCCATAGCCAGCGCAGCCGATATGAGAAAACTGATCCATAACGAAAGACGCCTTGAGCTTTGTTTTGAAGGATTCCGGTTTTGGGATCTGCGGCGATGGAAGGAAAGCCTTACTGTGCCTGCTACAGGGGTTAGTATAAATAATAATGTATACACGATCAGTTCTATTGAAAACAGGCTGTATGCTGACTATATGTACTACGGTCCCTTGCCTTACAACGATGTATTGAAAGAAGATCTATTACAAAACAGGGGTTGGTAAAGCCTGTTTGTTTATAATCATAAAGCAAAGACAAATGAAAAAAATAATATTGTTGTCATCATGTATTATTCTGGTGGTTTGTTATTCCTGTTCCAATAAAGATGCTGTGTTTCCCGACTATAAATATACCACGGTTTATTTCCCTTATCAATCGCCCGTAAAAACCCTGGTTCTGGGAGAAGATATTTATGATAATTCCCTCGATAACCAGCATAAATGCCTCATCATGGCTACAATGGGCGGGGTGTATGAAAACAAAAAGGAAATAACGTTGAGTGTTGTTGTAGATACAGCGCTTGCACGTCGTCTTAAGTTCGAAGCGATAACAGGGGATGATGTGGTGGCCATGCCTGATAATTATTATACGCTGCCGGGCGGTAAAGACCAAAAGATCGTAATTCCTTCAGGTCAGCTAATGGGTGCTTTGGAAGTGCAATTGACAGATGCCTTCTTCCAGGACCCGCGTTCCATCAAAAACACATTTGTTATGCCATTGCGCATAACCGGTGTGGTAAATGCCGATTCCGTACTCAGTGGTAAAACCGGCCGTACTGATGCTGACCGGCGAAACGCAAGCGACTGGGTCACGCCGCCGAAAGATTATGTTCTTTATGCCATCAGGTATATAAACCCATATCATGGCACTTATTTGCGCAGGGGTATTGATCATGTAAAGGGGGCTGGTGGTAACACCGCGCTTGATACTACGGTGGTGTACCATGCCCAGTATGTGGAGAAGGATGAGCTGTGTAATATGGTAACAACGGCCATGAACGAAGTAGCTATTTCCCTGAATGCCAAAAACCGCGGAAATGCCAATGTGCCGTTTCAACTGATCCTGCGTTTCAACAACCAGGGCAAATGTACCATCACCAATCCTGCTGCTGCATCCTATACGATCTCTGGAACAGGCGAACTGGTAAAGAAAGGCGATATGT
>DASUVL010000078.1:0-2202 GCA_036379015.1 Niastella sp. | reverse complement strand
TGCGTGAAAATCGCCTTTACAGAAGAAACCGACGATCCAGATGCACCACTGGTAGAACATATGTGGATAAATGAAATAGCATTTGACGGAGATCAGATCAGCGGTGAACTGATAAACGATCCCGATAACCTGAGCAATGTGGAAAAAGGCGATTTTGTACAGGTTCCACTCACACAGCTTAGCGACTGGTTGTTTATAACCCGGGACAAAACCTATGGCGGGTTTACCATTCAGTTGCTTCGTTCAGGAATGACCGGGCAAGAACGCAGGGAACATGATGAAGCCTGGGGACTGAATTTTGGCGATCCCAATAAAATATTAATAGCATATCAACAGGCAGAACATCCCGAACACCTGGTAGAACACCCCATGAGTGTTAACTCAGGGCCAGGTCTTGAAGAATTTATAAAGGCAAATCCCGGTGAGTTAACCTCCATAGATGAAAAAGGATATACCCTGTTGCACCGCGAAACGATTGCAGGCAACAAAACATCAGTAGAAATATTGGTTCGGGCCGGGGCAGACAAGCACGCAAAGACCCAAACCGGCAAAAGCGCGCTTGACTTTGCCAGGCAGTTGAACTGGGAGCATATTATTCCGGTGCTTGAAAATTAAAGCCCTTGCCATACCCATGCAAATAATAGACACCACCGAAGGCCGGATAAATTTATCCAACGACTTTTCTGTTGGTAAAAACACCAGTGCACAGGAATTAATACAGGCATTAGGCGCAGAAAAGTTTGAAGCAATAGACACAAGCGATCACGGAACACATTGTAAGATCTGGAACGTTAAGCTTAATGATCAGTATTTTTTATTTGACTATTATTTTGGAAAGGATCATTTACGTTTGATCAGTTTTATTCTAAACGACAATTATATAGTGGCCGGAACCTGGGACGATTGGAGCAAAAAAGAAGAGTTGAAAAAGAAAGGCTTTTTCAACAAATGGCTGACGGCACAAATTGGTACTGGCAGAAAATTTCCCTGGGGTATTATTGATGCCTGCTATCATGTTCAGGGTGGCTTCAGCCATATTTTTTTAAACTACAACGAGGCATAGCTGCCTTGTAAACAAACCAGGGTAATATGAAACCATTCTTTGCGATATTATTGTTACTGCTTTTTATTGCAATAGCTGTTTACGCCTATGCGAAAAAACAATCGCGTAAACTATTGACCGAAAACCAGGTGTACCATTGGAAAGTGTACCATATAAAAGAACACCATTTCTCCATTGGCACTAATCACTATTTTGAAGTATATCTCGGTTCACGCAAATTGGTGCTTCCCAAAGAACTCACCGGTGGCTCACGCGAAGTATCGCGCTTTATTGCTGCAGGGGCTCATAATAGCGGAGAAACCAATTATGATGCTGTTATGATCGTTTGTGAAGGATCGGTAAAGAACGAGCGTGGCTTTGAAGAACGGCAGCAAATGAGCCTGATGGTAAGAGCTATTGGCACAAATGGCAATAAACTGGAAGTCAATAATCTCTGTAATGGAAAAACCGCCACTTTAACGCTTGAATGATATACGCAGGAATATTTTCAAAACAATTAACCTCACATAACATGATTATTTTTGGTACCAGAACATCTTCTTATAGGAAGAACAATGCTATTTCAAGTCAATGTAGTCATTGTGGTAATCCTGCAAGCATACATCTTCAATTTGCAACCAGGTATTTTCATATTTTCTGGATACCCATTTTCCCCATAGGCACAATTGGTCTCAGTGAATGTACACACTGCAAGAAGGCCATGTACCGCAATGAGATGCCGCCAGCTATGCAGGTCGTTTACAAAGAAGCAAGACAAAAGTCAAAAACACCTTTGAAATTCTTCAGTGGTTTGTTATTGGCTGGGGTGTTTTTTGTACTGGTTGTCTTTGCCGTATTCTTTGATCGCAATAACAGTACGGCCTGGATACAGGCACCCCGGGCAGGTGATGTGTACGAAGTAAAAGAAGCCGAAGGGTACACACTATATAAAGTTGTTGGTTTGCACGATGACTCTGTTACGCTGGTCCCTCACCAATTCATTGTAGAAAAATCATCCCGGCTACGAAAATTAAAAAGAGAGCATCCTGATGACTACGATAATACATCGCAGTTCAGCATTGTACGTAAAGACCTGAAAGCAATGTATGATGCCCGCACCATTAAAAAGGTAAACAGATAGGGTCGTCAAAATAAGAAGA
>DASUVL010000077.1:0-2367 GCA_036379015.1 Niastella sp. | reverse complement strand
TAATGAAATAAGTGCGAATAAAAGAAGTTGGGATTTTGCGTACATTGGTTGTTAGGGTAGCCTATAATGGTCAGGGCGTTTTTGCAGTGCTGCTATTTTCTGATCCTTCAGCCCGAACCTCGGCCCAGTAAAGTTACATGGCGCCATGTACATTTTCCAGTAAATGTGTGGTAAAACTTTCCTTCAATCTGGAACCGGCACTATCGCACATTACTGTATGACCCGGGAAACAACCCGGTAAGAAACTCTTTGACCATAGACCTTAATAGCATTCACGCCATACCCAGTATTTTGGCGCCGCCAACGTATTTAACCATTTCTATTTTGCCTTTCTGCATGGTGCCAAAGGCAATACCCACAGCCAGTAACATGCTGTAGCTTTTCAATTTGGCTAATTTTGAAACACCACCATAAGCGTTTTGTAACTGGGTGTATTGTTTGGTAACTGCCGGGGCGCCGGCGTGTACAGTCAACCAATCTGATTCATCCAGCACTGCTGAATACATTTCCTTGCCATTATGCGACTGATAGCCTTTGGGATTATAGAACATATCCTCTACGGTGCCCACTATAATTATGAACTTGTACCAGGGGTAATATTCCGGTACAAAAAAGTTTACATCCGGTATTAAGGCAGGAAAAGTAATGGAAGCTGTCAATGTCTCTTTTGACAGCGTATACGCCAACTGGTTGGCTACAAAAGTATCAAATGGTGTGCGGCGGTTGAGGTTAAATCCCTGCAGCAGGCCAGGATTTTTTGACAATATTATATTCCGTTGTCCTTTCTCATGTT
Source organism: Niastella sp. (assembly GCA_036379015.1). Lineage (GTDB taxonomy): Bacteria > Bacteroidota > Bacteroidia > Chitinophagales > Chitinophagaceae > Niastella. The sequence goes on along the minus strand of DASUVL010000077.1, from coordinate 1,574 downwards.
CGGTATCTAACTCCTGTATTGGTATAAACAGGGAATTCAACGGGCCGGCGATATTATAATCGCTGAGGTATTTCAACGGACGCAGTGCATACAGCAACTGCCCGGTTATTTTTGCCCGGCCACCAAACTCCATATTGTTTTTGCGGGTAGTAGCAAAAGCGGGTTTTGTTTCGATTTGCCTTTTGGTGGGACCACCTTTTGTACGTACGATCGGGGTATCGGAGCCCCGGACCTTGTATACAGAGATATTGCTTACTGTGCCCGTATAAGAGAACGGAGGAGAGAATTTTCCCATAAATGGATGGCTTAATGGTGTATTAAAAATATAACACATGTAATTTACAAAAAATACGTAACTTCGAGGTTACATGTAGGTTATCTATCTTTCACACAACAACCTGGCGTATATCTTACACAAATAAGCTGATTTTATCCTTCCTTCAGCTATTTACCATTGTCTTACTTGTTGTTTACCTGGTATCGTACCAGGGTCGTACCTGTGCCGTATCTGGTTCGCTAACCTCTCTTAATAGTCAGCTATCTGTTTTGAAAGTTAGCCATACATATTCCGATCTTTTATAGGAACGGCTTATATACGAGACATGTACGAGATATATACGAAATAAGTACGGGAAACCAGCGAAGCAGGTACGAAGCAGACCCGGTCCTGGGCTAGTCCAGAGGTAATGTCTTAGTAATAAAAAGGTAATTGGGAAGTAGAGAACGAGAAGAGGAAAATTTCCAGCTTTTTCGGTACAATTTGGGCTCTCAAGCGGTAAACTATAGCCCTCAAAGCGTTTACTTAAAGATACTGCTTTTTTATAGTCCGCATATGCATGCCGGCAAAAAAAATCCGCAATAAATAAGTCCTGATGTAACAATTTAATCGAATGCGATACTTATTACCCGTATTGAAATATAAAGCGATATAATTGCACAAAATACTATGGTAAGTAGGTATTTATTGATCAGTTAATATTTCTTTTATATTAAATACATTTTATTTGCATGCTTTTTCTATTGGATTACTAAAACCTCAAAATTTTTTATGAAAAGAGTTACTCTCCTTAGCCTTATTGCGACTGTTCTTGTTTTCTCAGCCTGCAAAGGTGATAGCAAAAAAGACGAAACCGGCGACTCCGCCACGCCAACCACGCAAACACCGGCTTCAGGTGAAGAACCCAAACCTGCTGCAGCTAATCAGCCAAAAGAATACAAAGTAAAAATAACGCCTGATTCAGCTATTTTAGGTAAGAAGAAAGAAGCATTGGTGAAACTGGTGGGTGCTACAGCCATGTCCCTGGCAGATCCTGATGGAAAAGACAATGGCGTTGAACTGGTATTTAACCTCACTGTTACCAATAAATCAACGATAGGAGATGGTTCCAGCGTGTCTGTTTCTTATTCCCACGCCCGCTTACAATTAGACAATGGTACCAATATTACCTGCGATTCAGGAACAGATTTTTTAAGAGCGCAACCGGAAGCAACTTCTAAAGTTGAAAGCTGGACGTTCAAAGTTCCTGCCGGCGCCAAACCTACTGCGCTGAATTTGTTTATGGATGAAACACGGG
>DASUVL010000076.1:0-2742 GCA_036379015.1 Niastella sp. | reverse complement strand
AACCTCCTCCTGTGTGCGCAATTCCACGATGTTCCGGAAACCTTCCAGTTTTAAATGCCGCAAACTCCTTCGCAGCTGACTGATCTGTTGTGGAATCACGTGGCTGCCCAAATCGCGGTCGGGCCGTACTTCATTACGCTGATTGCACACCTTCTCCGGCATGTTTATCACAATGGCTACCGGCAGCACATGGTATTCACGCGCTATCCTGACCCAGTCTTTCCGCGCTCCTTCCTGTACGTTGGTGGCATCAATCACCGTCAGCAGTCCGCTCTTCAGCCGTTTGGCGGTAATAAAACGCGCCAGGTCAAACGCATCTGTCGAAGCTTCGAGGCTATTTTCATTATCACTTACCAGGGCCCTGCATTGATCAGAAGAGACGATCTCCGTTGGTTTAAAAAATTTCCGGGCAAAGGTTGACTTGCCAGAGCTGGAAGCGCCTATCAGTACTACCAACGATAATTCCGGTATATGTATGTTTTTGTTTGTCATGCTATAAAAACCTATTCCTTCCTATAGTTCTTTGTTTAGTTGTAAAAATGGCCATCTGGGTCAGGGCACCTACTTCCGCATCTTCCTCTCCTACCGGTTTATAGGTTACTTCATAATTGTATTGTTCTGCAATGCGATCGCCCCATTGTTTAAATTCTGCTCTTGTCCATTCAAAGCGGTGATCGGCATGACGCATTTGTCCTTCCGTATATTTTTCAAACCGTTTATTGTATTCCGCATTGGGTGTAGTAACCACTACATCCGTTGGGTTGGCATACTTGAAAACGATCTTTTCCAATGCTGCCAGTCGCGGTTCATCCAGGTGTTCTATCACTTCCACCAAGGCCGCCGCATCAAATCCTTCAATGCGTTTATCCCGGTATGTGAGCGAGCCCTGTATCAAATCAATCCGTTTCCCGTGTATGGTCGACAGCCTGTCGAGCCTTAATTTTTCTTTGGCAATTTCCAGCGACCGGTAACTTACATCCATGCCGAGGATCTGTTCAAATTGCTTTTCTGCCATCAACAATCGCAGCAATTTTCCTTCCCCACAACCCAGGTCAACTACGGTTTTGGCGTTAGCATGTAATATTTCATCGCGCACAGCTTGCAAACGCAGATCATGCACTCTTACTTTTTGTTCAGGCAATGGTTTTTCTTCTTCATCTGCTTCGTCTTCACTGGTTACTTCATCCTTTAATAAAATTTCCATAGCCTGGTTAGCCAGGCTGCGCTGGTTTTTTAAATAGCGCATGGTAATAAATTCCCGCGCCGGATGTGCCGGCAGCCAGTCCATTCCTTTCTCCAGTAACTTTTCTATTTCGTCTTGTCCGATCCAGTAATGCTTGTCGTTATCACAAACCGGGATCAGGATATACAGGTGCGATAATAATTGTTGAACCGTACAGGTATTGCTTAATTGAATAGTAAAATACCGGCTGTCGCCCCATTCCGGAAACTGCGTATCGACCGGATGCTGCTGCATGTTGATCTTGTAACCGAGTGGCTCAAACAGTTGCTTCACTACGGCTTCGCCACCCCGTACGGGTATGGCGGCGATCTGTACGTCAAATGGCATGGGCACCGACACCAGTTCGGGTTTATCTTTACAACGCCCGTTCATGGCGGTAGAAAATGCTTTTGATATAGCAGCACTCATAAAAGAACTGGCCACATAGGGCCGGTCATTCACATACTGGTCCAACGCAAAATCATTTCCACGCGGGCCGCTGTTCTTGCGAACCAATCCCACCGGATCAATATCGAGCAGCAAACAAATAGTGCATTTGTTTTCCGATACCTCCGGATAAAATATATGCGCGACCCCGGCAGTAATCTCTACTTCGTGCACCTTATCGGGATGCTTGTGCAGCAGATAACTCAGGTCAGAAGCCGGCTGATGGGTAGAAGTAATGGTTAATAACATAGATTCGATTCACAGGCAATTTCTAATATTTTGCCTATAATAATACTAAATTGGCCAAAAAGTAACCCATAAAATAGCTTCCTGGAAATCCCACCCTTCGACTTGCGCCTCCGTGCTCCGACGCTGAAGCTCTGGCGCAAGCGTCTAAAGCTTCAGCGACCCCGACGAGTCGGGGGACGCTCAGGCCCATAAAGTAGCCCGTAAAAAGGTAAATTTTACAAGTAAATTGGTACTTTCACAGTATCGTAAAATGCGGTATTTGCCTGTACGATTGTTTTGTGTATGAATATGATTGCCAGATATTGCTGTTGCCTGCTGTTATTACAGGTTTTTGCTGTAATAACTATTTCTGCCCAACCTAAATGTAAGATAGAGCACTACTCTACCGAAGATGGGCTCTCTCATGATATTATCACCTGTACTTTTAAGGATCGCGAAGGGTTTATGTGGTTTGGTACCTGGAATGGCATCAACCGGTTTGATGGTCAGCGGTTTGTTACCTATAAATCATCGCCCGGCGACCAGAGTTACCTGAAAAACCACCGTATTGATCAGATCGTGGATGATGATTTTTGGCAACTTTGGATACAAGCGTACGACGGACAAGTATACCGATTTAACAAACGCACGGAAAAACTGCTGTCGTTGCCTGCTATTATCAGGCTACCACCCCGGAACAAGTATGAATTCCGGCGTATTCTCTCCACCAGTCATGGCCACATCTGGATTGAAACCATTAATGAAGGGTTACTGCTGGTAACAACACCGCAGGCCGATTCATCGGGTTACTTCACTTACCAGGAAGGACTATCGAAAGATTTTAG
>DASUVL010000075.1:0-11950 GCA_036379015.1 Niastella sp. | reverse complement strand
CCGGAGCACAATTGTTTGCTGACATAAGCGTTGGTATCTATTAATATGGTTACGGACGTATTTCTTTTTTCATCACAATAGCACTTACCGGACATACATGACTAAATTCTGAAGAGGCCTGTAGTACAGCTGGTACTTCTTCCCGGTTTATTTTTTGATATCCTTTCTTTTCAAAATAGCCAGGCGCTGTTTCTGTAAGCAGGTACATAGCGCTAATGCCTAAAATCTTGCCATAGTACTCCAATTCATCTACCAGGCTGGAAGCAATGTTTTTATTCCGGTACGCTGCACTAACGACCATCGAACGCAGTAATGCATAGTTTCCGTATTGCTCAAGGCCTATTGCACCTATTACTTTGTCTTCAGTAAGCACCACAAAAAAATCGTTCAGGGAAGCTGGCAGATCTTCTACCGGCAGCTTTTCTGTTTGAAGCAAAGCGATAACCAATGGCCGGTGGTTATCGCTTGCTTTTGTAATAAAAAATTGATTATCTGTTTGCATAATGCAGTGAATTAATTACAGCAATCAGGTTCGCAGCAGGACTTCTTTTCCGTTGGTTTTTCGGCATACACCGTAATACTTCTGATACCGGTGCCAGATTGTTTAAAGGTTGTAATTTGTTCTGCGGACAGGTATTGCGATAGTATATCATCGGGAATAGTAATGGGCTTATCTTTCTGAACAGTTATGTTTTCAAAACCGTTCGATCCTATTAAGTCCAGGTAAGCTTGTTTTTGAGTGGCCCCGGATATACATCCTACATACATTTCGGCAGCTTCCCTGATCTCTTTTGGCAAATCGCCTTCCAGTACTACATCGGAAATGGAAAAGTGACCGCCGGGTTTCAATACCCTGAAGATCTCTTTTATAACTCCGTCTTTATTGGGAACCAGGTTTAATACACAATTACTTACTATAACATCCGCAGTGTTGGCTGTTACCGGCATTTGTTCTATATCGCCCTGACGGAACTCTACATTATTAAATCCTCTTACTTCTGTATTTTTTCTTGCCCTTTCAATCATGGCAGGGGTAAAATCAATGCCAATTACTTTTCCTGTTTCTCCGGTTTCATGTCTTGCTATAAAGGCATCGTTACCGGCACCGCTTCCCAAATCAATGACCACATCGCCTTTTTTAATGTTGGCAAACTGTGTAGGCAACCCGCAACCCAGCCCCAGATCGGCATCCGGATTATATCCCTCCAGTTGGGTATAATCATCTGACATGATGCTGTAGCCGTCTGCACTACAACAACCCGAACCACAGCAGGAGCTTTGATTGGTTTCTTTGTCCTGTAAGGCAATTTCTGAATATTTCTGTCTTACTACGTCTTTTATTTGATCCTGCGTTTGCATTTTGTAAAGTTGATTGTTTTATTGCAATATTGCGATTGATATGGGCAAAAAAATATCAGCAGCAGCCGTCCTTATTTTTGAAAGCAACAAAGAAGGTATCAAATGCTTCTTTGTATTGTTTCCATACTTTGGGATCAATACAATAACATACGCTGGTACCGTCAATAGTTCCCTGGATCAATCCGGCCATTTTCAATTCTTTAAGATGCTGAGAAATGGTTGCCTGGGCAAGACCTAATTCGTCAACCAGGTCGCCGCAAACACAGGCCTGTGTTTTTATCAGGTGTTGAATAATTGCTATCCGGGCCGGATGCGCCAGTGCCTTCATCATTTGAGCCAGCTTATTCTGCTTTTCGGTAAATATTTCCGTTTTTGTAAGTCCCATATCTATCGCAATATTACGATGGTTTTTGATTCCGCCAAATTTTATTTTAAAAAGGCCCCCGGATCGGAGGCCTTTTATACATCAAACGTATGGTTTAACCTTTGTTACACTTGCTTTTATCGCAGCAAGGTGGACAAGGTTGTGGACAAGGCTTCGGACATTTTTTTTCCGTCCGGGTTTTGTCTCCTTTGGCTTTATCTTTTCCTCCACCAGTTGCAAAAGCTACAGAGCTGCTTAACAACATAGCAGTAGCAGCCAATAGAAATAACTTTTTCATATTGTGTATTTAGAAATAAAATAAATTGATTGTAATGTTATCGGTATGTATTAACAGCCGTTTGGTGGCTTCCAGGTAGAGGAATAATAGGTGAAAATGTAAGATGATTGATAATTGGGATATATTCTTTTTATCTGCTCGGTTGCTTTGTAGGGTAGGGTAGCTTCACTTAATGTTGTTACATAGCAAAGCGGGCAATTAGTTATACAACAACTGGCGGTTTTGCTTTCATTTGGCCCCGGCACTTTTTTGCAAGGGGTATTGGCCATTTTACGACAGCCAGATCGTTCCGTCTTACGGGTACAACTACTTTCTGTTTTGTCAGAAGGTTTGCAATATACCGGAAGAGCTGTTAGCTCAAGGATGTATATAAATAAGCAAAAGACTAATATGTAAGATTTAAATTTCAAAAAGGCATTTTGTTACATGCGCTAATATAGCAAAAAAGGTATTAACTGACTTACCGGTTATGGAATAAGGGACATGTAATTTCCATCATAGAGTTGCCATATTGAAAGCAATCCGTTCGCCAATTAACGAACGGATTTTCTTTATATTAACCTGCTTTAAATACTTTCACTGCCTTTTGCGAATCACCAACTTTCAACATGAGCCAGTATATTCCTGCAGGTAATTGTTGCATGGGAATTGTGTTCTGTCCTATTTTCAACATCTGCTCTGCCTTCACCTTTTTACCATTTGCATCTATCATCCACATGGTGACGGGCTTTATTAAACTGGCGCCGGCTGAAACTTGTATGGTTAGATCGCCGGGAACCGGGTTAGGAAACCATTGGATGGTATATCCCTGCAGTATTACATCGCTCAGGGCGGTGGTTACAAAATTGAAATTATCAGAACTGTTTTTACAACCGTTCTGATCCGTTACTTCCACCTTGTACACCCCATTTTTTGTTGCGTTGTACTGACTGGTAACTGCGCCGAGAATGATCGAGTTATTGAAATACCATTGATAACTACTATACCCCGCATTGGTGCTCATCATGGTACCACCAGCTGTGATCACCGGCCTGGCCGGTAATGGATAAATGGTAATAACCGTTTTGGCGCTACTTAAGGACGTACACCCATTCTGCGTTGTTTTCACAGCATACAATCCGCCAGTTTTGGCAAAATAGTCTTTACCGGTTGCGATGGTTATTGCTGTGTCATTTTTAAACCATTGGTTGCCGGTTGCCACCGACGACTGTAATTTTACACTGTCGCCATTGCATAACGCTGTGCTCCCTGCGGTGATGATATAGGGCGCAGCAGGCAATGCTTTAACCGTGATCAATACACTTGTGCTATAAGCAGAACAGCCGTCCTGTGAAACCCCTACATTATAATTACCGGCTGCTTTTGCAAAAAAATCCGCGTTCACCGCGCCCGGTATAGCCACCCCATCTTTATACCATTGAATATTTACTGCTGCTGATGATTGTAGTTTTACACTATCTCCATTACATAAACCTATATTGCCGGTTACTGAAATTACCGGAGTTGTTGGAACCGGACGTACAGTTACATTTACCGTATCGGAATTACTGACACATCCGGTACTGGTATTAGACACCTGTACGAAATACCGGCCTGTTGCTGTAGCCTTATACACGTAATTAGTAGCCGCAGGGATAGGTACATCATCTTGGAACCATTGGTTATTTGAGCTTGTGGAAGAAGCCAGTGACACATTGCTTCCTGCGCAGATATCAGTAACGGCGGGTTTACTTAGAACGGGTTTCACCGGCGTTGCCAGACTGGTCACTTTTATAGTATTAGAAGGGTTTGAATAACAGGAACCATTCAACACCCTGACTGAATAAACACCGCCCTGTTTTGTCCACAGCGTATCAGCCATGGCGCCTGGTATTGGTTTCTGATCGAGGAACCATTGAATGTTAACACCACCAGGGGCCTGCAGCTTCACGGAATCGTAGCTACAAATACTCGTATTACCGGTTGCTGTAATGGTATAAGGATTTGCTGTTGCGGCACAGGTGCTGAAAGCAAAGTTGACAGGGCAGGGAGCGGTCAACATAACATTGGCAGGCTTTACACTCCAGGTATAATTAACACCAGCGGCCGGCGTATTAAACGCATAAAACGTATCGGTTGTAGTTACCGTGGATGAAGATCCATTTTGATGTACAGCTCTAAACTCGTAGCTCGTGGCATTTGGTTGTTTACGCCATGTAAATACCACAGGCGTGCTGTAATTTATATTTACACTGTTATGAACCGGGGTCAGCAATTCGGGACAACTGTATATGGAAGGCGCATTGTTCACGCGATTTTGCAAATAGGAAAGCGTATTATTTGTGGTATTTGCCGTAATCATATCGGTAAGTCCGTCACCATTCAAATCGGCCAGTACCACACCAACGGCGCCGGCATCGGTATTATAACCAACATATGGCGCAAATGCAATAGTGCCGGGGGTGCTGTTGTTTTTATATACACAGGCTTTAGAGGAGGTATACCAGTTGGCATTTACGATCTCGGGTTTGCCATCGCCATCAAGATCACTCACGGCTATATCCTGCGGAAGCCAAAAGACGGGATAATTAACCCGGGTTGCAAATGACAGGGAATTCGGGGAACCCGTATTCCTGAAAACTGACACTGAAGAGGTATTTGAAACCGCCAGGTCTAACTTTCCATCTCCATCCAGGTCGGCCATCTTTACATCATAGCAATAATCGGTTGCATAATCGACCCGGGCATCTAAAGAAATATTCCCCGTGACAGAAGAATTTTTAAATACAGATACATAATAGTCTCTGCTGGCTACCCCGATGTCGTTTTTACCATCCCCATCCAGATCGCCGATGCAAATGCCCGTAGGTTTTACCAGTGTTGTAAAATCAACCTTTATTCCAAATGAAATGGTTCCTCCTGCAGATGTATTTCTAAAAACAGAAATGCTATTGCCTGAATAATTTGCTACTACCAGATCCGGCCTGCCATCGTTGTCGATATCACCAATAGCCAGATTTCTGGGCTCACTGCCGGTAGGAAAACCAACCGGGTTATCAAAGACAATGTTTCCGGGGGTACTTTTATTCTTTAATACATTTACCGTTGTGAAGGCAGCATTGGTTACAACAAGATCCAGCAAGCCATCTCCATCCAGGTCCGCAGTTTTAACGATGTAAGGAGAAACAATGCTGCTAATGGTGGTGGTAACAAACGAAATAGCATTTCCCTGAATGGTATTTCTTAATATTTTAACCCGGTCGGCCTGGGAATTTATATACACCAGGTCTGTCTTACCATCACCATCCAGGTCACCTGCTGTTACACTTTGTCCGCCGCTCATATTATACGCCGCATCAAAAGATGTCGCTGTAAAATTGGTACCTCCACCGGCAGTAGTTACAATAAATGGACTGGCTGCTTTAGTGGTTAGTTTGTTAACTGTTACTGAAAGCGGGTCAAAAGTAGCGCCTGTTGGCACTTCTACCGTTAAAGCGGTGGGGCTGGCAACCAACACATCCGCTTTAACTGCACCAAAATAAACGGTATTGTCAGTAAGATTGGCGCTGAAATTATTACCGCTGATGACAACCTGGGTGCCAATAGGGCCCGTTGCAGGGGAAAATGAACTGATTACAGGGATCTGGCAAAATGCTACTAACGTGGTTAGTACCAACGTTATCAATAGAAGTACAGGTCTCATGCGTATGTGATGGTTGGGGTTAAAGGAACGTGAAGATAAAAATTAATATATATTTTTTCAAAATTCACATCAAACCGGTGGAAATGCCCCTTAACTTTGTGGCTATCTTTTATGGCCACGCACTCCATGTATAACAAACTAAGGGAACATATAGAGAAGATAGTACCTCTTAGTGATGATGAGTTTGCTTTTGTGTGTACTCATTTTACCATTAAAAAGTTTAAGAAAAACCAATTCCTTATTCAGGAAGGTGAAGACGTAAAGTATCATTACTTTGTAGTGTCCGGACTTTTAAAGCTGGTGTATACCGATGATACAGCAAAACAGCACATTGTTTCTTTTGCGATGGAAGACTGGTGGGAAAGTGATTTCTATGCCTATTATACGCAGACTAAAGCGACCATGTCGCTAGAGTGCGTTGAAGATACCGAGGTCTTCTGCCTGTTGCTCGAAGACTACAAAAAGCTATGCGATGACCTTCAAAAGATGCAACGGTTCTTTCTTGAAAAAGCGAATTTTGGTTTTATTGGAGCACAGCGGCGCATAATATCCTGGCTTACATCTGACGCTAAAGCGCGTTATGAGCAGCTTCTTAATCGATATCCCTCCCTTATTCAGCGTGTACCTAAAAGTCTTCTTGCTGCCTATCTGGGTGTTTCCCGCGAAACATTAAGCAGGTTATATCCTTAGTGTAACATACCTCACTGTATGATCGTGAGGTATGCCAGGGCTCCATGCTACAACTTCAGCAACCTGATGGTATAACTTTTCCTGTTAGTAAGGTTGAATACTTTAGCTACATACACGCCGTTTGGTAACCCGTTAAGGCTCAGCTCGTTTCCATTTGACAATTTATTAAACACACGGCATACCTTTCCCTGTATATTAATGATCTGAATATTTATAGATGAAGTGCCCGTTAAATTATACGTTACATATACCCGGTCGGTTACGGGGTTAGGACTAAACCTGATGAATTGTTCATTGTCGATATTGATTACACCGGTAACTGCGAAATAATAATTAGCTGATGCAACACTTTTACAACCGTTTCCGGTAACTATAACCGTATAATTGCCTGTGCTATCAGGTTTATACGTTTGGTTGGTTGCACCCGCCAGCAACGTACCATTGCGATACCATTGATTGCCGGTTGCTGCACTGGATGAAAGCGTAGATCCTGTTAACGTAATGACCGGTTTGGCAGGAACCGGTTTTACAATAACCGATATGGTGTTGGAGGAAGGGGAGGCTATGTTATCTACCTTAGTGGTAACTGTGTAATTTCCACTTTCAGTAGCCTGATAGGTGGCATCCTGGGCATTGCTGATGGCAGCCCCATCTTTATACCATTGATAGTTCGTGGCCGTTGAAGCCGTTAATAATACATTACCGCCCGCACAAAAAGTGGTAACATCCCCGGCACTTACAGTAAGCGCAGCCGGTTGTTTGTATTTGAATCCGGCACTGCTTACGAAGAAACCGCTGAAACCAGTAACCGGGAAAGTTACTTCCCACCATTGCGCAACGGAGTTCCATATGACGTTATTGTCGTCGGGATTTATTTCAACACCATCACCGCTATAGCTGCCAGGAACACTGGTGGCGCTGAAACCATGGTACTGATATATCCGAATGTTGGCTATGCCGGCTGCGTCGGTTGCATTGGCCGGTAAACCGGCGCCATGGGCGGGGTGTGCATTGAAATTGTCAAATTCTTGCTGCGTAAAGTATAATGTTACCAGGGCCGTGGCTGTAGCCGGATCGTTAGCAGGTTCTATTTCATAATGGCGTTGTACATAAGGCTGGCCATTATAGGTTTGTACTGTAGGATCGATGATGATATTTTTGATAACCTGCCCATTGACAGGGTTGGTCCCTGCGGGCGCTACCGCCGGCTCATTCACTTTATTGCGAAATATCGATACCGTATTGCTTTTGTAATTGGCTATCACCAGTTCCGGTTTGCCATCTGCATCCAGGTCATTCAGGCATACACTATTGGGACCAGTGCCTGAAACAAGATCCAGCTTAGCGGCAAAAGCAATATCTGGATTGCTGATATTTTTCAACAGCGATACCGTTTGACCGACACCCACATAATGATGCACAAGGGCAGCATCGGGTTTACCATCACCGTCCAGGTCGCCCACCTCCATGGTTACCGGATTGGTGGCTGTTGTGAAATCAACCTTGGCGGCAAAAGAAAGAATACCGTTGGCGCTCGTATTCTTTAATACCGAGAAACTGCTGCCGTTATAATTCTCCACCGTAATATCGGGTTTTCCATCTCCATCCACATCTCCTGTGGCAACGCCATACAAAGGGCCATCGCCTGTTGCATAGATCAGCTCCTGGCCAAACCTGATGGTGTCAACGGAACTGTTATTGGGAAATACATATACAACATCTTGCGTACTTAGCGTAACCACTACTTCGGGTTTGCCATCACCATTGAAATCGCAGATAGCCATCCCCCTGGCGTTGCCGTCAACAATAGCGTAATTTTTTACCGAGAAAGAAATGTTGCCATTCGACGTGGTGTTCTTATAAACATTTAATGTATAATTGTTAAAGTCGATGGTGGCAATATCAGGCTTGCCATCGCCGTCGATGTCACCTATCGCATGCATAAAAGAAGCCAATGACAGATCGATCTTGGGCGCGAACGAAATGGCGCCTGTTGTACTGGTGTTTTTATGAACAGAGATGGCTGTCCCGCTTGCAGGCCACACACCTGTTACCATATCCAGTTTTCCATCGCCATCAAAATCGCAGGTGTTGGCAGAAATGGGCGGACCCTGTGTGGTAAGATCCACTTTAGCTGCAAACGATACCAGGCCATTAACACTGGTATTACGCAGCACGGATATAGTGTTTACGTTAGGACCGTTCGTTGCAATGAGATCCGGCTTTCCATCGAGGTCAAGGTCTGCGGCATAAACACTATTGGTGCCCGGTATGGTAATATCCTGTTTTGATTCAAAAGAAGAAGGCAAAAAAGTAGCAGGCGCACCAGGAAAAGTTACTGTAAAAGCTTTATCTGCATAAGCCGTGCGGTTGGCTGTTGTTACAGTAACCGGTTTATTACCGGTTCCTGCAGGTACGGTTACGGTGAGTTTATTCGCAGAAGCTGTAAGCACGGTTGCCTTTACGCCTCCAAAATAAACTGTATTGTTGCCGGGAGCAGGGCTGAAATTAGCGCCTGTTATAGTTACTGTTGACCCCACCTTACCCGATAACGGTTCAAAATAATTCACCACCGGTATACTGGTAAATAGGAAGCCTGATGCGGTTCCAGGGCCGGCAGCTGACACCACCTTTACTTCGCCTGAAGCGCCGGCAGCTACTACGGCATGGAGAACCGAATCAGATACGATGGTAAACGAAGCGGCCTGTTGACCACCAAAACTTACAGCGGTGGCATTAATAAAATTATGTCCTTTGATGGTAACCGTTGTTCCGGTACCGCCATACATAGGACTGAAAGAAGTGATATGGGATGCCTGCACTTTGTTTCTAAGTACAGAAATAGTGGCGGCTTGCGAGTTGGCTGCAATGATATCGGGTATACCATCCCCATCCATATCGGCAATAGCTAACCTGCGTATTTGACCGCCCGATGTAAACTGAACATTATCTGACAGGGATATCGCTCCGTTGCTGCTGGTATTTCTGAATACTGATAGGTAATTAGTAATAGTACCGTACTGGGCTGCTGCCACATCGGCTTTTCCATCACCGTCCAGGTCGCCCATAGCCACACCGGTAAGATAAGTGAGGTGCCCATAATCTGTTTTTGACTGGAAGGAAACGGCGCCCGTCGTACTATTGTTTTTAAAGATGGAAAGATTACCATCATTTGCATTAACGACTGCCAGGTCGGGCTTCCCGTCATTGTCGAGGTCGCCTGCTGCAATATCGTACGGACCACTGGCGGCGGTGAGGTTGACGGTAGCACCAAACGATATTACACCGGTGATACTGGTGTTTTTAAGCACCGAGATATCGTTGGAAGAGCTGTTGGCCGTGGCAATATCCGGCTTGTTGTCTCCATCCAGATCGTTAATTATAATTCCTGTTGCACCCCTCCCGATCGGATAATTTTGTTTGGATGCCAATGATGCGGTCAGGAAGTTGCTGGTGTTTCTAAATACCGAAACCGTGTTATCGCTATTGGCCACTGCCACATCGGGCCTGCCATCGTTATCCAGGTCCATAACGGCTGCCCGCTCGGGGTAACTATAATCTGAAGCACCTGTTGAATAATCTTTCCTGGCGGCAAAGGAAATGGCGCCATTGGCGCTGGTATTTTGAAAAATTGAAATGGAAGATTGTCCGCCTATACTGTTGGAGACAATGACATCGGGTTTTCCATCTCCATTTAGGTCACCCAGAGCTACTGACCAACCTCCCTGCATAACCGGAAAACTTACCCTGTTGGCAAATGAAAGGGAACCACTGGTGCTTGTATTTTTAAATACAGAAAAGGTGCGGTCATTGACCTCCGACACTACAATATCGGGCTTTCCATCACCGTCAATATCGCCAATACAGAAATTGAAAGGAAGCCCCCCCGTTTGAAGATCTTTATTTTTATCGAAAGAACCGGGCAGCATAAAACCGCCGCCGGTAAAAGTTTGCCTGAAAGGCGCATTCGCATAAGCGGTAAAATCATTGGCAGTAACAGACAGCGGTTCATACGTGGCGCCACCCGGCGCCGTGACGGAAAGGGATGTACTGGTGGCAGCGGAAACCGTTGCCCGGGCCTTGCCAAAATACACCAGGTTCTTACCCGGTACTGTATTGAAATTGGTACCACTGATGGTTACTGTTGTGCCGGCATCGCCTGTAGCAGGTGTAAAGGCGCTGATCGTTGGGGGAGGAGGGCCTGTATGGATAAAGCCGGCTTTTGATACCTGACCGGTAGGCGTATAAATGAATACATTACCCGATGCCCCATAACCCAGTACGGCTTTTATGGTGGTTGAATTTACTACTGTATATGAAGCTGCATTTGTGCCACCGAATTGAACGAATTGTATATTTACGAAATTGGTCCCGGTGATGGTAATGGTGTCGCGCTGGGCACCCGAAACCGGACTAAATGAGGTGATGGTTGGCTGTGCGAAAAGTTGTTTTGTGAACACCAGGGAAAAAAGAATAACGGTAAGTAGTCTATAACTTCCGTTTGAGCTAACTATAGGCATTGCTGGCAGATTATGATTATGGTTTTGGTGAAGTCCCCAAAGAGCGGACTTAAAGAAGGGCGTCTTCAAAAATATCCAAAAAAAATGTAATTAAAACAATCTCCCGTTGACTTTTGTGGGGTCGTATTCCTTTGCCAATGTGGGTTTGCACGCTTTTGGTGGAAATCTGCACACTTATCGGCAAAAACTGCACACTTATGGCATACATCCGGAAAGAAAAAATATTATCTGGGTGTTTAGTGTGACATACCTCACTTTATAATCGTGAGGTATGTCAAGACCCAATTCCAGCTGTTATTCACAACTTTGCCCTGTACATTTTAAATGACGATCATGAAAAAAACAGCAAAGCTTTTAGCGTTACTATTAATAACTACAGTGCCTGTATTGGCACAAACTAAAAATCTCAATAAAATGGAAAAAAGGATCATTAATCCCTGGCAATGGCAGGATAAGCGCAGCTATGTGCAAGCGGTTGAAGTAAAAAATGTAGAAAGCACGTTATACGTTTCGGGGCAGACGGCTATAAACGCTGATGGTATATCAAGTAACGAAGACATGAAGTCCCAATTAATTCAGGCCCTGCAAAATCTGGAACACGTTATTAACAAGGCTGGGTACGAATGCAAAGGTATTGTGCGGTTAAATATCTATACCACTTCAACAGCAGAGCTTTGGCCGCACTTTCAAATTTTTCAGGATTGGATAGCCAAGCATGGCATTAAGCAAGCACTCACTTTGTTAGAAGTGAAAAGCCTTTTTGAAACATTAAAAGTTGAATTGGAGGCTACGGTTGTGAAATGATAGATCCTGCAAAGTTTTCTTTGCAGGATCTGCGTGTTACTCCCTATGACAACGCGCTTACGTGTTCGTTAGCATTTAGCGCCATAAGTGCAGGAAGCGCCCGAATGGGTAAGGATACCACCATCCGCAGAGCAATCGGTTAAATGTTCTGAAACACATTCGTCCTTAGCGGCAGTACACCCGTCATGATCGTCTGTTGTACAGATCGTACTGCTGGCTGTCCATAATACGCT
>DASUVL010000074.1:0-3374 GCA_036379015.1 Niastella sp. | reverse complement strand
TGCCTGGACAGACGCCCTGCCGCTTGGCAATGGCCGACTCGGGGCTATGGTGTTTGGCGGTGTTGGAGAAGAACGTCTCCAGTTAAATGAAGAAACCTTGTGGAGCGGTCGCCCGCGTGCATATGCACGCACCGGGGCGGTACAATACCTGCAACCCATTCGCCAGTTGCTGGCCGAAGGCAAACAAAAGGAAGCCGAGGCAATGGCAGAAAATTATTTTATGGGGTTGAAAGATCCCGATGACAGCACATACAGCGCTCAAATAGATACCTGGTATAAAGCGGTAAAAGTAAAAGGGTCCGTTGAACCGGCTGCCACAGATTATAATGATAATAACTGGCCCACCATGCAACTGCCTACACCCGAAGGGTGGGAGCGTGCGGGACTGATGGGTACGGATGGCGCTTTATGGTTCCGTACATCCTTCACCGTTCCGGCAAAATGGTTGGGGAAGGACCTGGTGCTCGATCTCGGCCGCATCCGCGACCTGGATTTTACGTTTGTAAATGGTAAGCTCGTTGGGTCCGATGAAGGCATCAGTAAGAAAAGAAAATATACCATTCCGGCATCGTTGTTAAAAGAAGGAAAGAATACACTGGCTATACAGGTCATTAATTTTTTTGATAAAGGTGGGTTGATCGGTGTTAAAGGTTCGGCCCGCACATTGGTCGTTTATCCTGAAGGCGGTGATGCTGATACCGCAGCGCTCAATAATCCCTGGAAGTATTTTATTCAGAACGATAATCCACCTGCCTTTCCCCGTTATGAAGCCGATTACCTGCCTTTCGGCGATGTATATTTCCGCTTTGCACATGGTAATAATGGCAGTAATTACAAACGCACGCTTGATATTGATAACGCACTCTCAACCGTTTCCTATACTGCCAATGGTACTGCCTTTACCCGTGGATATTTTATCAGTGCGCCGCATCAATGTCTCGTCATGCATTTGACGGCCAATAAACCGGGCGCGTTATCGCTGCAGGCGATCCTCAATACACCGCATAAAAAATATGTAATTAAGAAACTGGATGATCATACGCTGTCATTGTCATTGGAGGTGAGCAATGGTGTATTGAAAGGCGTTGGTTATTTGTATGCAACCGCTGCAGGCGGCAAACTAACGGTGAATGACACGGCTATCAACCTGCAAAACACGAATGAAGCTACTTTTTACCTGGTGGTGGCCACCAGTTTCAAAAACTATAAAGATGTTTCAGGTGATCCGGTTGCTGCTTGCAAGGCAACCCTGGCGCGTATAAAAGGCATTTCGTACCGCAGCATAAAAGCGGCGCATGTAAATGAGTATCGCCAACTGTTCAATACATTTTCATTTACGGTTCCCGCTGGTAAGAATGCGGCATTACCCACTGATCGACGCATCCGGCAATTCTCCATGCAGGATGATGCTTCGTTGATCTCCCTGTATTTGATGTATAGCCGCTACCTGCTTATAGCTTCTTCCCGTCCGGGTACACAGCCTGCCAACTTACAGGGCATCTGGAATGATCTGTTAACGCCGCCCTGGGGTAGTAAATATACTTCTAACATTAACCTGCAGATGAATTACTGGCCGGCAGAGGTCTTGAACCTGTCGTCCTGTACGCAGCCATTGTTTCAAATGATAACGGAATTGTCGGAGGCTGGTAAACAAACAGCGAAGGAACATTACGGCGCGCCCGGTTGGGTGTTGCACCACAATACCGATCTGTGGCGGGGTACGGCGCCTATCAATGCGAGTAACCATGGTATTTGGGTTACGGGCGCCGCCTGGTTGTGTTTGCACATTTGGGAACATTTTCTATATACCCAGGATACAGCGTTCTTGCGTATGCAATATCCTGCTATGCAGGCTGCGGCGCAGTTCTTTGAAAAGTTCCTGGTAAAAGATATTAAAACAGGTTATCTCATCAGCACCCCGTCGAACTCGCCTGAACAGGGTGGGTTAGTGGCTGGTCCTACGATGGATCACCAGATCATTCGGGAATTGTTTAAGAATACAATCGCCGCTGCGGCGGTTTTAAAAACAGATGCGGCCTTTGCTGCTACTCTGAAAAGCATCATTCCGCAAATAGCGCCAAATAAAATTGGTAAACACAATCAGTTACAGGAGTGGATGGAAGATGTGGATGATGTAAATAACCAGCACCGCCACATTTCGCATTTATGGGGCGTGTATCCGGGGACTGATATTACGTGGAATGATTCAACGATGATGAAAGCGGCCCGGCAATCGTTGATCTACCGCGGTGATGGCGGTACCGGCTGGAGCCTTGCCTGGAAAGTGAATGTGTGGGCGCGGTTTAAAGATGGTGATCATACGTTGAGAATAGTTAAGAATTTATTGACACCTGCCATTGATGATCGCGGTAACGAAAGAGGCGGCGTGTATAATAATTTGTTTGATGCGCATCCGCCTTTCCAGATCGATGGTAATTTTGGCGGTTCATCGGGCATGGCCGAAATGCTTGTGCAAAGTCATACCGGTGTTATTGAATTATTGCCGGCGTTGCCTTCCGAATTACCCGATGGGGAAGTGAAAGGTATTTGCGCCCGTGGTGGTTTTGTGTTGGATCTAAAATGGAAGCAGGGAAAATTACAACAGGTTACCGTAATTTCAAAAACCGGTAATCCCTGCCGCCTGAAATACGGTACGCAGGAAATAAAGTTCGCTACAAAGAAAAGTGGCAGGTATACGTTTGGTGCTAGTTTGAAGTAAAGGCAACGAGGCAACAAGGCATAAAGGCAACGAGGTTCATTAATAATTGAATTATGAAGTTTCGCAAAATATTAAATTATTTTCTTGTTATTGTTTCGGTATTATGTGTATGTAGTGTATCCGCGCAGATGTCTTCTTCCCCCTTCAGGGGGGTAGGGGGTGTTTCTTCTCCCCCTTTAGGGGGTAGGGGGGTGAGTGGGATGATGGTGCGTGGGGATTTGCTTCTCAACTCCAACTGGCATTCCATTGCCAACGACACTAATCAGCATGCGTACGATGGGTTTGAAAATACGTCATTTAAGACCACTGCCTGGCAGCAAGTACGTGTGCCGCACAATTGGGATGCCTACGAAGGCTACCGCCGCCTGCACCATGGTAACCGTCATGGCTATGCCTGGTATCGCAGAACGTTTACCGTGACACGCAAAGAGAAAAGCAAACGGTATTTTTTATGGTTTGAAGGCGTAGGTTCTTTTGCAACCGTATGGGTGAATGGCAAAAAAGCAGGTGAACATGCCGGTGGCAGAACCACTTTTACAATAGATGTAACTGATCTCCTTATAGATAACAACAAGCCAAATCTATTAGCAGTGCGGGCCGATCATCCCGCCAACATCAATACGCTGCCCTGGGTGTGCGGTGGTTGTTCCGACGA
>DASUVL010000073.1:0-25195 GCA_036379015.1 Niastella sp. | reverse complement strand
CGTTTTTTTTCGGCCGTTTACAAACGCAAACTATACCCCCGCGTTTTATTTTGGCCGTTTGCAAACGTAAACTGTCCCCCACATTTTTTTTCAGCCGTTTACAAACGCAAACTATGCCCCAGCGTTTTATTTTGGCCGTTTACAAACGTAAACTATACCCCCGCGTTTTTTTTCAGCCATTTAAAAACGCAAAACAAGCCCACAAAACCAACCAAATAACTCATTATCAACGAACTAACAAACTAAATAACTACGGATTAAGAACTTAGAACTAAAAACTACAAACTTTCCTTTCTTTGCAGCATGGCAGAAAAAATATACTCGTACCAACAACTATTCAATTTTACCACCGGGGTATTTAAACACATAGGATGTAGTGAAGAACAGGCAGCCCTGGCAGCCAAAGTGCTGATCAGCGCCGACCTGCGAGGTATTGATTCTCATGGCGTTGCCCGCCTCAGCGGTTATGTTCGCCTGTGGGAAGCAAAACGGGTAAATGCAACACCTACTATAAAGATTATTCATGAAACACCTTCTACTGCCGTGGTCGATGGAGATAGCGGATTGGGGCTGGTAGTAGCGCCCTTCGCCATGCAGGTAGCCATAGACAAAGCAAAGAACGTAGGCACCGGCTGGGTAAGCGTACAAAATAGTAATCACTTTGGCATTGCCGGTTATCACGCCATGATGGCTTTGCAACATGATATGATCGGCGTGGCCATGACAAATGCCAGTCCGCTCGTAGCCCCCACCTTTTCTACAGAACGATTGCTCGGTACCAATCCCATTTGCGTAAGCATACCAGCCGGGGAAGAACCAGCCTTTGTTGCCGACCTGGCCACCACTACTGCAGCCAATGGCAAACTGGAAATATTACAACGCAAGAACCTGGAAGCGCCGCAAGGCTGGATACAGGATAAGGACGGTCAGTCTTCTACCAACGCCCACGAATTAAAAACAGGCGGCGCCTTGTTGCCACTGGGTGGCGACCGGGAGCGCGGCAGCCACAAAGGGTATGCACTGGGTGCCGTAGTAGATATTTTTTCCGCTGTGTTAAGTGGCGCTAATTATGGACCCTGGGTGCCGCCCTTCCCTGCCTATGTGCCTATGCCCACCGGCATGCCGGGCAAAGGCATTGGTCATTTTTTTGGCGCCATGCGAATAGATGCGTTTCGTAACGCCGATGAGTTTAAACAGCACATGGACAATTGGATCCGCCGTTTTCGCAGTGCCAAAACAGTAGCAGGCGAAGAAAAAGTGATTATTCCCGGCGACCCCGAACGCGAAATGGAAGCGGTAAGAATGAAAGAGGGTATTCCCCTATTAGGTGCCGTGGAAACCGACCTGACGGCATTGGGTGAAAGATTTGGCATCAGGCTTTGAGCAAGCAAGCCGTGCCAAAATCAAATATACCTATGACTGGAAACCGGTAACTGGTAACACCTTGTCCCTTATCTTTGCAG
This sequence comes from Niastella sp., assembly GCA_036379015.1. Classification (GTDB taxonomy): domain Bacteria; phylum Bacteroidota; class Bacteroidia; order Chitinophagales; family Chitinophagaceae; genus Niastella. The sequence goes on along the minus strand of DASUVL010000073.1, from coordinate 23,732 downwards.
CCCTAAAAGCAACAAAAAATAAATATTTTCAGATGAAAATCATGAAGTTTGGTGGTACCTCGGTTGGCAAACCTGAAAGAATGCACCAGGTAGCGCAACTGATTACCAAAGACAGTGAGCCAACCATTGTAGTGTTAAGCGCTTTAAGCGGTACAACCAATGCCCTGGTATCAATTGGCGAAGCCATGGCAGCCGGCAACCGCGAACAGGCTAAAGAATTGATCGACAAGCTGGAAGCCCATTATCAGGCATTTATAAAGGAACTGGTGAAGACCGATAAGTTTTATACTAAAGCAAAGGGCATTGCCTCTGAACACTTCGAATTCCTGAACATCATCTTAAAGATATCTTTCAGTGAAGCCCTGAGCAAGGACATCCTGGCACAGGGAGAATTGTTGTCTACCAAATTATTCAGCGTATATCTCGAAGAAAAAGGTATTGATCATATGTTGTTGCCGGCGCTGGAATTTATGACCATCGACGCACAGGATGAACCCCAGCTGAGCACCATCAAAGTAAAGCTGTCGCGCATTCTGCAACAGAACAGCGATAAAAAATTATTTATCACGCAGGGATATATTTGCCGCAATTCCCGTGGTGAAGTAGACAACCTGAAACGCGGTGGCAGCGATTATACCGCTTCATTGGTAGCCGCTGCTGCCAGTGCTTCGGTTTGTGAAATATGGACCGACATTGACGGCATGCACAACAACGATCCCCGTATCGTTAAAAAGACGGTGCCTGTTGAACAACTGAGCTTTGAAGAAGCTGCCGAGCTGGCTTACTTCGGCGCCAAGATCTTACACCCTACCTGCATTTGGCCTGCCCAGCAACAAAAGGTACCGGTGAAATTGCTGAACACCATGCAACCCGAAGCACTGGGAACAACCATTACCCAGGAAGCCGGTTCTGTTGGCGTGAAAGCAGTAGCCGCTAAAGATGGCATCATTGTTATCAATATCAAAAGTAGCCGTATGCTACTGGCATATGGTTTCTTAAGAAAGATCTTTGAGGTGTTTGAAAAGTACCGTACGTCTATTGACATGATCACTACATCAGAGGTAGCCGTGTCGGTAACTATTGATAATGGCGGCAACTTAACATCGATCGTAAAAGAGCTGGAGCCGTTTGGAACGATCAGTGTAGAAGACAATCATACCATCATTTCAGTAGTAGGTAATGAAATTGCACAAACCAAGCATATCTTGAGCAAGTTGTTTGAAGCTTTAACACCCATACCTGTGCGTATGGTAAGTTATGGTGGCAGCAAGCATAACGTATCTATGCTCGTTCCTTCTTCCTACAAAACACAAACCCTGCAGTTGCTGAACAAAGGGCTGTTTGGATTGGAGTAGGTCAATGGTGAATGGACTCGCGAATTTTGAGCAGTCTCTATTAATATTAAAAGCCGGTAACGTCGCAAAGAAGTTACCGGCTTTTTTCTTGTTGATCTTCCGTGCGCGAAGCTGCTTTCATTATCAAATTATCACCTCATCACATTAGCTAATTATTCTTCCCCAATGCAGGTAATATCTCTGCCAGGGCTATGGGCACTTCGCTGTTATGCGATTCCCCTTTGAACTCTTTATATACCAGGTTTAATCCGTTGTATTTTCTGGCGTCAATATAGCTTTTCATTTGCCGGGAGCATTCCAGAATTTTATTTAAACGCTCCCACGAGCCCGCACACAAATAAACATTGGCATTCAGCGTGGTAGATTGCTTGTAGTACTTCTTTTCAAAATCATAAATATTTCCATAGTTGATCCACAAAGCAGGACTAAGTGCCACATAATTTTTAAACAGATGCTGTTCTTTAAACAGACAATAAAAAGCAAATAATCCGCCCAAAGAATGTCCTACCCAGGAGCGGCAGCTGTCGCAGCGGTATTCTTTTTCAACAAATGGAATAAGCTCATATTGCAGGAATTGGTAAAACTCCTCACAATGCCCAAAATTCTCTTCGTCGCTGATTAATGAGTCACTGTTCGTTTTTACAAAAGGCGTTATAAGGTCCCGCCGCCTTAACTCCCTGTAGTTTTCAAAATGGCCAATGCCTATTGAAATAGCATTCAGAGCCTTTCTGTTTTGCCGGGCATTATAAACAGCTTTTCTGAACTCCTTACCCGATTTCAGATTAGCATCCATATAATAGATCACCGGATAAGAAACAGTACCTGTATCATAGGAATCTGGCAGGGAAATGTAAATATCAAAACTGTCTTTAACACATTTCGAATACCAGGTAAAATGGGTTGTTTTGGTATCAATAACATCCTGTGAAAGCTTTCCATTACAGCTGGCTGCTGCCACAAACAGCAACAATAAAAACATCCATTTCGCCAGGCTTGTACAAGGAAAGGTTTTCATTATCATATTATCACAACTTGCCCCGACTTTAGTCGGGATTAGCTAATTATTCTTCAACCACCCGCTCTTCCCCATCCACTCCTGCACAAGGTCCATCCATTTTACATCACTGGTAGTATTGTTCAAACCAAAACCATGACCGCCCTTTTCGTACAGGTAAAAATCAAAGGGCACTTTATTCTTTTGCAGGGCGGTAGCAAACAATAACATGTTCTGCACCTTTACCGTACTATCATCCTCAGCATGCACCAAATAAGTAGGCGGTGTTTTTTTGTTTACCTGAAGCTCGTTCGAAAAAGCCATCTTCCTTTCAGCCGAAGGATCTTTTCCCAGCAGGTTATCGCGTGATCCCATATGGGTAATGCTATCGGCAAAACTAATTACCGGATAGATCAGTATCATAAAATCAGGTCGCAGATTCACTTTTCTACCTACATTAATATAGGCATGATTAAAGTGCGTACCGGCTGTAGAGGCCAGATGCCCGCCGGCAGAAAAACCTATAATGCCAACCCGGTTCTTATCAATGCCCCAGTCTTTTGCATTTTCACGCACCATTTGAATAGCCCGTTGTGCATCCTGTACCGGGCCGATTTCTTTATTGATCATGGTAACATCGCTGGGCAACCTGTATTTTAAAAGAAAGGCCGTTACGCCCATTTCATTAAAACGTTTGGCCACATCAATGCCCTCATGGCCAGCGGCCTCCATACGATAACCGCCACCCGGTATAACAATAACGGCGGCGCCAGTTGCTTTTTCCTTCGGCGGCAGGTAAATAGTGAGGGTAGGACGACTGACTTTACTGATACCGGGACCTCTTCGACCTGAATCAATTTTTTCTTCATCAGGCCCCGGTTTTGAATTAGGGATCGAATCAGGGTACAACGGCACTACCTGTTGAGCGTGGCTAATCAAAACGAAGCATATTAAGGTTACGAAAAGAGTAAGTAATTTTTTCATACATGGCTACTTATAACCAAATTTACTTGTTTGCATTAAAAATCTATAGTCATTCTTTCCCCCGCTGGCAAAATCATCTTCTATTAACGGAATTGGCTGAATATTAAGTTAAATGCCTTTCTCGCCAGTTTACAATCCCCGGCAAGTGAGCCAACTTTGGTATAACATCAAAACCTTGAGATATGAAAAAAATCTACCTTACTTTCATCCCCGTTATTTTACTGCTCATAGCTGCCTGCAGCAAAGACTTTTTGAAATCATACGACCGGCGCATCACCGGCGGTACCTGGGAGTTATATGATATAAATAATTTTGGGATTGGCAGCCGCTATAGCCCGGCATTCACCAGCGGCCGTTTCACCTTTGAACCATCGGGCCAGGCCACCTATATAACTAACACCGGAGAAGTATACGAAGGCAGCTGGGATATCAGGCACGACTGGCAACAGGATAACCAGGTTCAGAGCCTGTTTGTAACCGTGATCAATTTTCAAACCCAGGATGTATTGTCGGAGTATTTTGATGATCTACAGTTTACCGGAACCAATCGCTTCAAGGCATATATATACAGCGGCGGCCGCACCTATACCTGTAAGTTCAAACGATAACAATGCTCAATGTGCTGATGTGATAATTAGCTAATGTGCCAATGACAAGGAAAAAAGATATAAAAGCACAAGGCAACAAGGTAAGAAGCGACGCCTTCACGTTTCGCCATTGAACACAAAAAAAGCCGGTAACATCTTTCGACATTACCGGCCTTTATTATTTATTAATGTTCCTGATTATCGGAACATTGACTTAGATAACCAGCATCGCATCTCCATAGCTGAAGAAACGGTATTTGTCCTTGATGGCTTTTTTATACGCTTCCATAGCCAGATCGTAACCGGCAAAAGCACAAACCATGATCAGCAGACTGGTTTTAGGCAGGTGCAGATTGGTAACCAGTGAATCGGCAATATTGAACTGGTAAGGAGGATGTATAAAAATGTTGGTCCAGCCTTCAGACGGCTTCAACAGCTTTTCAGCCGTATAGGAGCTTTCAATGGCCCGCATGGTGGTAGTACCAATGGAACAGATCCGATTATTGCCCTGGATCGCTTTATTAACGATCTTACAGGACAGGTCGTCAATTTTGTAATACTCTGCATCCATCTTGTGTTTGCTCAGATCTTCTACTTCAATGGGACGGAAAGTACCCAGACCGGTGTGCAGGGTTACTTCGGCAAAACGAACGCCTTTTATTTCCAGGCGCTTGATAAGCTCAATACTGAAGTGTAAACCGGCAGTTGGCGCTGCTACCGCACCTTCATGCTTTGCATAAACGGTTTGATAGCGTTCTTTATCCTCAGCTTCCGGTTTGCGTTTGATGTACTTGGGTAATGGAGTTTCACCCAAAAATTCCAGCATGTTGCGGAACTCGTCATCGGTACCATCCCACAAAAAGCGAATGGTTCTACCGCGTGATGTAGTATTATCAATTACTTCAGCGATCAGTTCATCGTTCTCGCCAAAGTACAATTTATTACCAACACGAATTTTACGGGCGGGATCCACGATCACATCCCACAGCCGGTTGGGTTTATTTAATTCACGCAGCAGGAAAACCTCAATTTTCGCCCCAGTTTTTTCTTTTCGTCCATACATACGTGCTGGAAACACCTTTGTATTATTCACTACGAACACATCCTTATCATCGAAATAATCCATGATGTCGCGGAAATGTTTGTTCTCAATTTGGCCGGTTTGGCGATGCACTACCATTAAACGCGCGTCTTCACGTCTTTTTGTAGGGTGTTGGGCAATAAGGTTAAGTGGTAAATCGAACCGGAACTGTGAAAGTTTCATGTGTATTTTTAACTGTTTTTAAAAGCCACATGATTCAACAAGGGAGGAGTAAGCTCAGGGTACATCGGGTATATTCCGATCCAAACGAGGTCTTACGGCACCAGGTTTGACATCATGTAAGGCTAAAATTCGAGCGGGCAAAGGTATATAAAAAAAGTGCCGAACCCAAATTTAAAAATCGATAATATGATAGAATTGTCGCCGGCTACAGGAAATGCCTTAGCGTAGTGTATAATTGACAGGTATAGATAGAAGTCGGAGGTCAGAATTCGGAAAACCCGGTCCCGGCTTAGTCCAAAGTACCTGGCAAAAGGCAACGGCCTCTTCCCCGATCTGCTCCACACCAAAAACCACCTGCCTTTTTATGGTTTTCTTTCTTTTTAATAGCTCACCTAAACGCTTTCTCTGCGAACATTTGGCATATTATTACGAAATTTATAGGAGGGAAAAAGTACACGAACAAATAAGACTTCATCACGGCACTTTTACACAATAAGCCAGGAATCTGATTAATAGTCACGGGTCATTAATTATTGAACTTGTATGAGAAAATTTATCCCCTTGCTGCTTGTCCTGCTTTTAGCGATCGTTTTGCCATCCAGGGCACAACTGCCAGCCCATAAACCCAAAGTAACTCCACAACATCCGGCCCAGGCTCTTCCCAGGCCAAACCCAAAAAAATATCCCAGTCTGTTATGGGAGATCAGCGGCAACGGCCTCAAAAAGCCATCTTACCTCTTTGGCACTATGCACGTAAGCGATAAGCTGGCATTTCACCTGGGCGATTCATTTTATACAGCCATTAAAAGTGCCGATGTAGTGGCGCTGGAAACCAATCCCGAAAGTTGGCAGGATGATTACAGCCAATCTGTTTTTTTCAGGGGGCGCCGGGGCGGCAACAGCTTATTGAACCTGTATGCCAACCGGTGGGAATGGCCATCGGATCATATGCGTATTACTTCCTTTGCCATAGACCGCTATGAAGAAGCTATAAAAGCGGCGCTGGCCGTTGAGCCGTCAATGATCAATGGCATGTTGTACCGCACCTATGGCCGGCAGGCGGAAGACTTTGAAGAAGATACCTTCCTTGACATGTACATTTTTCAAACCGGTAAAAAACTGGGCAAACGGGTGAGCGGCGTAGAGAACTTTCAGGAAAGTGAAAAGCTTGTGATGGAAGCGTATAAAGCCATGCTGCGCGATCAGAATAAAAAGAAAAGAAGCTACGACTATGAAGGCATGATGACCAATCCCAAAAAAGTAGAAGATGCATACCGTAAAGGCGATCTGGACCTTCTTGATTCACTGGAAAGCCTGACTGTTTTCTCCGACGCCTTTCAGGAAAAATTCTTATACAAACGCAACGAGATACAAGCCAATTCTATTGACTCTATCATAAAAAAAATGTCGCTGTTCGTTGGTGTGGGAGCCGCCCATTTACCAGGCAAACGGGGCGTAATTGAATTATTGCGGCAAAAGGGCTATACCATGCGACCCGTGCGGATGGACGACCGCAACAGCCACCAAAAGGAAACGGTTGACAAGATCCGCATTAATAACCCTTTCACTACCCAAACCGGCGACGACGGCTTCTACTCCGTTTCCATCCCGGGAAAGAAATTCTACCGTTTTACCGATTGGAACGGTATGGACGTTGTGCAATATGCCGATATGGTGAACGGCGCTTATTACATGGTCACGCGTATAAAGACCAACAGCCTTTCGTGGGGACATGGTGGTGATCAGGTGTTTAAAAAAATAGACAGCCTGCTGTATGAAAACATTCCTGGTAAAATTCTAAAGAAAACAGCCATTACGAAAAACGGTTATAAGGGATTGGACGTTCTTAACCGCACCCGTCGCGGCGATTACCAGCATTATCAGGCTTTCGTTACGCCCTTTGAGATCATCCTGTTTAAAATGAGCGGTAATGGCGAATATATTACTACCGGCAACGAAGCGCAGGAATTCTTTGGTTCTATCCGCCTGAAAGAATATACCACATCAGGCTGGCAAACCTGGCAACCACCTACCGGTGGTTTTACCGTACAATTACCGCACACACCTTCCCTGCTGAAGGATAATGGCTTTGGCACCGACCGGCTCGAATATGCCGCCCGCGATGGTTCAACAGGAAACAGCTATCTTATTATGAAAGCCAACCTGCATAATTATTCCTTTATTGAGGAAGATAGCTTTGAATTGAACCTGATGGACGAAAGCTATGGCTATTCTGATTTTATCGACAAACAACTCACCCGCCGGTTTATAACGCTGAATGGCTACCCGGGGCTCGAAAGTAAATACAAACACAAAGATGGCAGCTTCAGCAGTGTAAAGTATGTGATACAGGGACCGGTTTATTATGCCGCTATAGCAAATTACAAGAACGACAACCCGAATGTGCAGCGCTTCCTGCAGTCTTTTGCTATTGCTCCATTTATTTACCCGGCGGCCAAAGAACGAACCGACACCACCCTGAACATAACCGTTACCTCACCGGTTTATGCAGAGACCGGTAAAAAAAATGATTCCCCCGGTATGGATGAATTGCTGCAATTGTCAACCGGCGCAGCCGATGATGACATCGACGATTATAACTTCCCTTCATTTGGAACCCGGTTGATAGGCAACGATACCATTGGAGAAAAAATACTGGTGATGCATTTTAAAGTACCGCAATACAGCTATAAAAGCGACAGTACTACCTTATGGAAGAATGCAACAGTAACTTCCTGGTTTGGCGACAGTACGTTTATCATAAAACAAAACAAACAATACACGCTGCCCAATGGCATGCATTGCCGCGATATTCAGTTAACAGATACGAACAGCAGCCGCCTGATTATAGCCAGGCTGTTTTACCAAAACGGGCATTTCTTCAGTATTTCAACACTGACCGATACACTTAGCCACCGAAGCGCTTTATTGTCCAACTTCTTTACCAGTTTTAAACCGGCAGATACCCTTAAAGGCGAATCGTTGTTCGCCCGCAAATCAACCCGGTTTATGAAAGACCTGTTCAGCAAAGATTCTATGGCTGTTAAGAAAGCGCGCAAGTCGTTATACGTGGTTGCCTTTGATTCGTTGGATGTATCCCTGCTCAAAACAGCCATTGATTCACTTACCTGGAAAATGAAAGACTACCTGGTGTTAAAGAAATATTTTATTGAAAACCTGGGCAGGCTCAAAGATTCAAGCATAACCCCCTATTTGCAAAAACTGTATTGGAAAGTGAAAGATACCGCCGACTGGCAATCGGCCATTTTAAATGCATTGCTTAATCAGCGGACCAAAGCCGCTTTCGTGGCATTTAAAGACCTGGTTTTGCAGGAACCGCCGATCATGGATGAAGAGATCACTTATAGCAGGGGATCCAGAATGCAAGCTTTGGCAATAGACTATGCCACCAACGTAATAAAATCAGGGAAAAAGAATACGTACTATGGCCGCTGGTCACCGCTGTTCGATACCCTGTCGCTTACCAGGGTTATTTTCCCGGAGATACTGCAGCTGATGAATATCGACGACTACCGCAATGACGTTATGAATTTACTGGTAACCATGGTCGACAGCGGTTATTTGAAAGCGGCAGATTATGAAACCAGCTTCCCGAAGATCTATCTCGAAGCCAAACAACTATTAAAAAAACAACTGGCTAAAGAGAATAAGATAAAAATGGAAAAAGCAGCCCGTAAAGAGGCACCGGCTTCCATATATCCGGGCGACGACGACGATGAAGACGCCATCTCTGATGCCGGCAACGCTGAGCTTGACCGGTATGCAATATTGCTTCAACCCTTCTACAACAAAAACCCCGGCGTACCGGCCTTCTTTGAACAGTTACAAACTACCCAGGACCGGCGTTTGCTGTATAATACGTTTATCCTGTTATTAAGGAACAATTATAAAGTACCCGATTCTTTGTTTACAAAATACGCGCAGTTAGATGAATACCGCAGTGAATTGTATATAGATCTTGAAGCCATAAAAATGACCGGTAAGTTCCCGCGGCAATACAAAAACCAGCTGGATATGTCGAGAAGCCTGATCACAAAGTCTCTTAGCAATTACGACAAACTGGACACCCTGATCTTCCTCGACAAACTGCCGGTAACCTATGAACAAAAGAAAGGGTATGTATACTTCTTTAAATACAAACGCATGCGCGATGACATCACCTGGCAGGTAGCTTCGGCAGGTATGCAACCTGAAAAATCGGATGAGGTAGATATGAAAAATGGTGATTTTACCTCGGTGGAAGAAGATCGCAAACTGGAAAGCGACAAACCGGTAAAAGAACAATTGCAGAAAATGCTAAAGGAAATGTTGTATGCACGCCGTAGCAGCGCTTCGGTATTTTATGACGCCCGCTCCTACAGCTTGTACAGGAATTATTTATCGGAAATGGTGAAGAGCCAGCGGTATAGGGATTGAGTTGACGAGTTAATAAATTGATAAGGACTAAAGCTCCGCGTTACGGGGCTTTAGTATTGTCTCAAAGGAATATTTTCCGTGGGATCATGGTACCAGACACTGATCCATTTGCAGTTGAACCGCTCACAAATAATTGCCAGCGCTTTTTCAAAATCTGCTGTTTGATCAATATCCGACCACATATAAAAAGGTAGGCATTCTATATCGTCGAAAAATCTTGCAATTAAATAACTTGGAGCATCCCTATAACCTAATGCCCGCCCCATCCCTATCAGACGGTGAATTGCTTTAAGTGCTCTTTTCTCTTTATCCTTTTCTATCATATGTGTCTCAATTGATTCTAAAAATAATCTACAAAATCTGTTTAACCAATTACTCGTTGGCATATTGCCTTGCCAACTTATTAGACCTCGTCAACTTATCCCTACCTTTACCCCATGGCAAACGACCAACAGATTATTGAACAAACAAAGAACTGGATACAAAAAGTTGTAATAGGTTTAAACTTTTGCCCGTTTGCCAACCGGGAGTTTAAAAATAACAGCATTCATTACCAGGTGGAGTTAGGTACCAAACGGACCGAAGCCAGAGAGGTATTACTAAAAGAATGCAAGCGACTGGATAAAGACAGGTCCATCGCTACTACATTGATTATTTTCCCTAATGGCTTCCAGGAATTTGACGCCTATCTGCAATTGGTTTCATTTGCCGAAAAGCTGTTGCAACAAAAAGGTTATGAAGGCATTTACCAGTTAGCCAGCTTTCATCCGTTATACCAGTTCGACAATTCTTCATACGAAGACCCGGCTAATTACACCAACCGGTCAATATACCCCATGCTGCATTTGTTAAGGGAAGATGACATTCGTAAAGCTGTGCAGTATTATGGTAACGCCGATGAAATACCGGAACGTAATATTCAATTTGCAAGAGAAAAGGGAGAAGTGTATTTGAAGATGCTTAGGGATAGCTGTATGTAAGCTAGTTGACAAGGCCTGATCTTATTACTTTATCACCTGTATCAACCTTATCAACTAATCAACTCAACCCTTTTGGAATGGACGCAATCAACTGCCTGGTATACTCCTTCTGTGGATTAAAGTACACCTGTTCCGCTTCCCCTATCTCTTCGATCTTGCCTTTGTTCATTACCATGATGCGGTCACTGATATACCGGACTACCGACAGATCGTGCGAAATAAAAACGATGGTAAAACCCATTTCCGCCTTCAGGTCGGTCAACAGGTTTAACACCTGCGCCTGTACGCTCACATCCAATGCGGAGACTGATTCATCACAAACAATGAAGGATGGGTTAAGCGCCAGTGCCCGGGCAATAACGATCCGTTGCCGCTGACCACCCGAAAACTCATGCGGGTAGCGGTGAAAGTGTTCTGCTTTCAAATTCACCTTTTCCAGCAACTCCACTACCCTGTCTTTTCGTTGCATGCTGCCGCTAACGATATTATGTACTTTCAAGGGTTCTGCAATGGCCGCACCAATGGTTAAGCGCGGATTCAATGAAGAATAGGGGTCCTGGAAAATGATCTGGATATCCTTTCGCATTTCTTTCATGGTCTGCGCATCAACCTTTGCGAGGTCGGTGCCATCATAATACACCAAACCGGAAGTAGGTTTAATAAGTCCCAGCAATGTACGGCCAAGGGTCGTTTTACCACAACCCGATTCGCCTACCAGACCGAGCGTTTCTCCTTTATAAATTTCAAACCGGATATTATCCACCGCTTTTATATATTCTACCGGCTTACCTAATAAACTTGTTTTTGACGGGAACCACACATTCAATCGCGAAACCTGTATAAACGGTTGTTTTGCCACGCCCGTATCGGGTTCTTTTAGAATAGCCGGTTGCACGGCGGCCTGCGTATAACGAGCTGGATCAAACGGCCGGTTATTTTCCAGGAAATCGCTTACAATAGGAAGGCGTTCCCCTTTAGGATGCAAAACCGGCCTGCAGGCCAGCAGGCCTTTTGTATAAGGATGTTGCGGATTGCTGAAGATATCCGTTACGCGGCCCGATTCAACAATTTCTCCCCGGTACATGACAACGGCGCGGTCAGCCACTTCAGCCACCACACCCAGATCGTGCGTAATAAAAATAACGCCCATCTGCTTGGTTTGCAGCAATTCTTTTATCAGCTGCAGAATGGTCTTTTGCACCGTAACATCCAATGCTGTGGTAGGCTCGTCGCATATCAACAGCGATGGTTCGCAGCTCATTGCCATGGCGATCATCACCCGTTGCTTTTGCCCGCCACTCAATTGATGCGGGTAACGGCGAAACAATTGATCCGGATTAGGCAGTTTTACCTGCTTGAACAAATCGATCGTTTTTTGCCTGGCCTCCTTTTTAGTTAACTTCAAATGCAGCCGCAATGCTTCCTGCACCTGGTGCCCGCAGGTGAATACCGGGTTTAGGGAAGTCATAGGTTCCTGGAAGATCATGGCGATCTTATGACCACGAATACTACGCATCTGTTCCGGCGTTTGCGTCAATAAGTTCACCGGTTCATTCCCATCAACCGAAAACAAAATGTCGCCATTCGTATACCTTGCCGGCGGTTTGGGCAATAATTGCAAAATGGATAAAGACGTCACCGATTTACCCGAACCAGACTCGCCTACAATGGCTACGATCTCCCCACGATTAACAGTGAGCGAAATGTCTGACACCGCGGTTGTAGTTCCGATCTCTGTAACAAAGTCTACCTGCAGGTTATTTATTTGAAGTAAAGGCGCTGGCATTTTTGTGGTATGGGTATAAACAAATATCGGTAAAACCTGCCACATTAGCTGGCAGAAACAGCAACGGTGAGCCTCCATTGAGACCCACCGTTGTCGTATTTCTTATTTCTGACTTCCGACTTCTTACTTCAGCCCCCCTACTTCTTACTCACCCTTATCACGCCTGCTCCATTATAGGAATGATATTCTCCATTATACATCGCTTCGGCACTTACCGGGCCCATGCGATAATTACCAGGCGATACTGCCCGCACGGCATAATAATATATTTGTCTGCTGCTACTCATATCCACAAACAAATTAATACGATCGTCACGTACATCCAGCGCCGTAGGCGTACTCGCATCTTTTATCCATTCCATACCGGGGATCTCTTTGGTGCGTGGATTTTCAATTTCAAACCCGGCCGGTATAATATCAGTGATCACCACATTATCAACCGACCCACTGTATGTCTTTTCCAGCGTTACCTGCACAATCACCAGATCGTTCTGGGTAAATGAATTACCATCAATCACACGACCATAGCGATCAAAGAAGCGACGACGCACTTTGATATAGTTATCTTCTTCTTTATAAGCACCGCTGGCGCTGATGCCTTCGCTTTGCCAGTAATAATACAAACGGCCTTCGCCTTTTGAAGCAATATCAATACCGGTTCCGCCCAATTGTTTAGCGGTTAACTTCAGCGGACTGCCTTCTACACTACCTACCGTTTTGCCATTTACTTTTACATCGGCTGAAACAGTAGCCTTGTTGGCAGCGCGGGCCATTTTGCCCAGCGACAGAAAACTAAACGAACATTCCTGTGTACTGTACCAGCTACGTTGTTTTAGTTTATCAGCCACATGTTTTGCCATTACAGGTATTTGCGGGTTAGACGGATCTGCATCCAACAGCGCATTCAATGCAATAGCCTCATCGCGGATATCTGAATAAAAGCTGCCGCCGGTTTGTGCAACCGATACTTCGCCGCTAAAAGAAGAAGGCAACAACTCCTTGAACTTCGCTTTATCGCCTGCTATTGCATACGCCACACTCAACAGGTATTTACTATCAAGGCTCAACAGCATGGCGTTGGCTTTATAATAGTTCATGGCGCTCACATTGGGTTTGCCGGCCATAGCCAGTACGTATAAACTATAGGCAACTTCCTTGGGCGCTATTTTCTTTTTATCATTTTGATTATAGTAATAGGTAATGGTCTCTTTGGTCTTCAACCGGTTATTCAGGTAATTGAGAATACCATTCAATACATTCTTATCTACTTCAAACCCGGCTTTCTGCGCTTCCTGTAAAAAGTGCCCAGCATACACCGTAGCCCACCAGCTTTCGGAGCCTTCTCCATCCCACAAGGTAACGGCGCCATTATATAGCTGTCGCAATTTGATCTTGCGAATGGCTTCCGATACATTCCAGTTCGCGCTCGACTTGCCCGTCTTGTTACTTTGCAACTGGTCGGCCAGGTCGCTGAAATATAATTGCGGGAAAGCGGTTGATATGGTTTGCTCCGTACAGCCATATGGATATGATACCAGATAGCGCATCTGCTTACCCAGTTCCAGCGCCGGACTGCGGCTTACTACCAACTGGTAATCGGTACTGTTAGGCAGAAAATCATTCAACGGAATATTGAGATGTTGTACATTACCACCCGTTAAGGACCCGCTGCCTGTAACCACCTGCAAAGGAGATGCAGGTCGTACACTGATCTCGGTTTCATCAGTGAACTTCTCTCCCAAACCCTGCACTTCTACTTTTACCTTACCTGTACTCACTGCCGGCGACGCTACCACCTGGAAGATGGCCTGACTCTCACTGTTGCTGTTGATAGAAAGTGATTGTTGTTTATCGCCCAGCACATTCAACGGACCGCTTACATTCAACAACGCCGTGGCGGAAGCTGACTTGTTAGTCGTATTGGTAATGGTAACCGGGATGTTCACCGTGTCACCCGGACTTAAGAACCGGGGCAATGCAGTACTTAATACAAGCGGATCAGCTACCGTCATGGCGGTTTCGCTGCTGCCAAAACTTTCATCTTTAAAGGCCACTGCCATCAGGCGCACCTCACCACTGAATTGTGGAATATCAAATTCAAATTCAGCGTTACCGCTTAAGCCGGTTTTGGTTGTACCGCTCCAGTAAGAAACGATCTTGAATCGTTTTGCCGGCATGGGGTTGGTACGCTTGCTCATTTCCAGTTCACCATCACCCCCCGTACTGCTCAGCGTAGCTTTTAACTCAGGGAATAACAATGGATACAGATCATATCCATTTACATCCAGGGCTTTGGCTGCATAGAAATGATTATATGGATCAGGCGTTTTAAAATCTGTTATCTGCAGCACACCATTATCAACAGCTGCAAGGGTCACAAAACTATTGGCCGCCGCTTTTACAGTCACCTTCTGGTGCGTACGCGATCTTACCGACTTTTCCGCCACAATTTCCACGGCTATTTTGCGGCTTTTCTCTTCTACTTTCAGGCTTTGATAGCCATGCGCCACCGTCAATGGGATCTCACTCACTTCATGCGGCTTGAACAGCGTAGCTGTAACGTATACATTTGGTAAATGTTCAGCAGATATTTTGAGATCGACCGTAGCAGTACGCTTCTCTACATTTACATATTGATATGAAACCACTTTATCGGTTTCCATGGTTACCAGCATGCGGCCGCTGAATGGCGTTTTGAACAACAGTTTTGCATTTTCACCTGCCTCGTACGAAGATTTATCAGCTTCAATATCGATATTACCTTCGGTGTTTACTTCAAAGGAAGAATTATCACCACCCCAGAATCCGTAACTATAGAAACTTTTGCTTACATAGCTGTTTGAACCGGGGATGGCCACCCGAAATTCATATTCGCCGGGCGAACGGGGAATAAATGGATACGTAGCTTTTTCGCCGCTAATGGTAATGAGCTGATCAAATATTACCTTGTCATCCTTCTGCGACTCATACCTGAAATAGCTGCCACTCTTGGTAAGCACCGTACGATATTCATGTTTGATCACCTTTACTGAGGCCCGGGCGCCGTTCAATACATTCTCATTTTTATCCAACGCAATGATCGGGATCTGCATCGTCTGGTTCAGCGGGTAATACCAGTAGCCATCACTTCCCACGCCAAAGAAAACACGTTGTGTATAAATATTGGCCGATGTGCTGCGGCTCACCGGGCGGCCGGTTTCATCAAACACCGTTGCATAGAAAGTAGCCTGTAGCAATCCTTTGTTAGCAAACAGCGCAGGCGCTTCATATACTTCTTTGGCATTTCCATTTTCATCGGTACTGCCTTCTTTTACATTTTTATCGAACGAAAGCCCCTGGTTTTCGATACTATAATCGAACTTACTATACTTCTTAGGATTGAAATTAACCGACTTCACCTGGATCTCAGCTTCATAATTACGGTTCGCAGCCGGTGGTCCAAAAAAGTTAACCGCATTAATAGCCAGACTGGTTGATTGTCCTGGCTCAAGAAAAGGCTTATCGAGTTTAGCACTCACTTTAATACGATCAGGTACAAATTCTTCAATGCTGAAATTCTTACTGGCCAGCAATACGTCGTTCGATGTATATACTTCCAGCGTATAGCTACCAGTAATAGCCGCTTCGGAAATATCAACATCGCCATCGGTGCCGCCCTGCACATTTAATGTTTTCCGGAAATTCTTCAGCTCTTTACCATTTGGCAACAGGAACTTCATTTTTACCGGTAATTCACCTGGTGATTTCCATAGGCGATCGCGCAGGATAACGGCAAAATTCACTTTTTCACCCGGCCGGTATATATCACGCTCTGCATAAATAAAGGCATCCAGTCCGGTGCTGTTGCTGCGCTTGCCTCCTACTTCAAACCGCGAGGTATTTACTTTTGTAGTGCTGAACGGCAGATAGTTAAAATCAGTGGCTGTTTTGGCAATGATCATCGCCGGTTTAAACCCGGCAAACTCTTTGCGCGAAAAAGCTACTTCAGCCACACCATCGGCATTGGTAGCGCCGGTTCCCAATACCTGGTTGTTAATACCATACACCACCACGTTCATTCCGTTCACCGGCTGTGCCGTTTTAATGGAGTTGGCAAAGACAAACAATTTATCTTTTCCTTCCCGGGCAATTAACCCGATATCTGATTTGGAAATAAAGCGACTGTCGCTGATCCAGTAATCGGTAGCCGACCGGATCTTGATATGATAAATACCTTTGAAGTCGGGCAGGCGGTCTTCCACATTAAAAGTAAACAACCGGCTGTTACCATATTTGGGTAACGAGCGCGAATCAATTTCCTGCTCATAGATCACATCACCGAAAGCAACATCATTGTCATTATTATAATCACCTTCATAATACTCTTCTTCTCCATCTCCCCCACTCTGTCTGTCGTCTTTCGGGTTGTACCCATAACGCTGCGCTGCCAGCAGGTTGCTTTCATAGATCTTTGAAATGATCACTTTTACTTTGGGAATATTGGTGATGCGCACTTCAATATTCTGATTGCCCAGGGCGCTCAGATATACGGCATTGCTATTGCCGAAACTCAACGATGGCTCCAATTCACCAAACGCTATATTATTATCGTATTGTTCGCGCAGCTCGCCAATGCGACCTTTCAAACCTTTGGCAAGCGTTAAAACATAGCTTTTATCCGCATCAAAATTTTCACTTTTTATCGAAAACCCATCATCAGTTTGTTCAACAGAAAACTTTACAGCCGGATTAAAACGGATATTGGAAGCAAGATTCGCCAAAACCACCTGTTGACTGGTACGTACAAACACAGTTCCGGTCAATCCATCATGTTCGGCATGTACGTCATTAATAGTAAGATTATAAGGAGAAGGAATGTTCACTTTATTCTCAATAGCTTCCTGGGTGCCATTCACACCACCATCGGGTACCAGTCCTTTATCGAATGATATTTTAGCCTCCAGATCCTTATCTACCATCTTGAACCCGGTAACACGCAACGATATTCTGCTATCATTACCTTCAGTAATGATAGTGTATTTAAGGGGCTTGCCATCGAGCTGCAACGTCATTTTATCTTTAATGACGGCCGGACTGATGGCATAATTAAAATACATATCAACCTGCGGGTAGGCAGTAGTGGAATGTTGATCGGCCAACAACCAGGTTACATTGGTATTATCCAGTTTCAGGTACGGCGTAAAAAAACTGATCTCCTCATCCTTGTCGAGCTTACCATATTTGCTGTGATCAAGGAGGTCGCCCCGCAAAGTAGCTTTATAAGAAGTAGCGGGCGACAGGTTTTGTGCTGGAGAAAACACTAATTCATCGGGATGCTCCCAACGGAAACGACCCTGAATTTTTGGTTCAAAAGAAATATACTCGGTAGAATCCCATTGATTCAACAGCGAATCAGGCACCAGGGATTTATCAAAACGGAACACCAGGTTACCGAGGGATTCTACCTCACCTTTGGCATTGGTATAACTCAGAGAAACTGCACTTCGATTACAGGCGGATATGATAAACAATACCGACACCGCTAATGTAATCAGGGCAAAGAGAGGCTTACGCATATAGGGTTAAAGTTATTAGCGAGGTTATGCCCACCCGTACCGAACAAACTATCCGGGGGTTGGGGGCGTTAAAATACAAAAAGGAATTAAATATTATAAGGTTCCTTTTATTGATAGAAAGAAAACCGGAAATTAGCAAGGAAACTAGGGAGGAAGGCTTGACAAAGCCATAGATTAGAAATTGTACCAGAAAGTTACAATCAATTTATTCACCTTGCCTGTTAATTTGTTATTAAAGTGCCCTGTGCATAGTGATAGAACACATGAAAACCCCAGACATAACATCGATAAAAAGTTTTCTTACCCGTATAATAACCTGGAGCCCCAACCATCGTTATGCCAAAACAACGTACAAATGGCTCAAACGCACACTCATTGCGATTGTCATAATGGTTGTTTTATTTTTCACACTTAACTGGGTATTCCCGCCGCCCGACAAAATTGAATACGCTACTATTATTACCGATAGCAAAGGCGAAGTAATACATGCCTTCCTGACTAATGATCAAAAATGGCGCATGAAGACAGAGCTGGAAGAGATATCGCCCTTACTGCGCAAAACCATTGTTGAAAAAGAAGACAAATATTTTTATTCGCATCCCGGCGTGAATGCATTGGCTATTGCCCGCGCCTTTGTAAAAAATATCTTCCGCTGGAAACGCACATCCGGCGCTTCAACCATAACCATGCAGGTGGCACGCGCACTGGAACCTAAACGCAGGACCTACTTTAATAAGTTGATTGAAATATTCCGGGCCGGGCAACTGGAATGGAAGTATAACAAGAACGAGATCCTGCAACTGTACCTGAACCTTGTACCTTATGGCGGTAATATTGAAGGCGTGAAGTCAGCTTCTATTCTCTACTTTAAAAAGAAACCCGATCACCTGTCACTGGCCGAGATCACCGCACTCTCTATTATTCCCAACCGGCCTTCTTCGCTGGTAATGGGAAAACACAACGACCGCATTGTACAGGAACGCAACCGCTGGCTGCAACAATTTGCCAACGACAAGGTATTTACGCAGAAAGAGATCGCAGATGCGCTTAGTGAACCGTTGACCGCTACCCGCGGTACCGTTCCGCAACTGATACCGCACCTTGCCTGGAAACTGAAACAACAGGGCGGCGATATTATTAAAACCAATATTGAACTAAATACCCAGCTGAAAACGGAAAAACTGGTAGCGGATTACGCCCGCATTCTCACCTTAAAAAACATCCGCAATGCAGCGGTGATCATTATCGACAACCAAACACATCATGTAATTACTTACGTAGGCTCAGCCAATTTTACCGATACCATCGATGCCGGACAGGTGAACGGCGCCAAAGCCATTCGCCAGCCAGGCAGTACCTTGAAACCGTTGTTGTATGGTCTTTGTATGGATGAAGGCCTAATGACGCCTAAGGCCATCATCACCGATGTGGCCGTGAATTATAACGGATATGCACCCGAGAATTACGACAAACAATTTAACGGGTATGTTACCATGTAATATGCGCTGGAACACTCTTTAAACATTCCGGCGGTAAAAGGATTGCAATGGTTGGGTAAAGATCCCTTTATTCAAAAACTGGCCGATTGCAATTTTCAACAGATCAAAAAAGATCAGCGTAAACTGGGACTTTCCATGATATTGGGCGGCTGTGGCGCCACCCTGGAAGAGTTAACCGGATTGTACACAGTGTTCGCCAATAATGGCACATTCGTTTCACCTAAATATATACAGGAAGCATCTCGGCCTAAACAGGGAATAAGGATATTAAGCGAGGCCGCCACGTTTATGATCAATGAAACATTATCAAAAGTAAACCGGCCCGATTTTCCACTGAACTGGCAAAGCACAGAACACATGCCCAAGATTGCCTGGAAAACCGGCACCTCCTACGGCCGTCGTGATGCCTGGAGCATTGGGTACAACAGAAAGTATACCGTAGGTATCTGGACGGGCAATTTTTCCGCCCTCGGTATACCGGAGTTAAGCGGCGCCAATATAGCCACGCCTCTGCTGTTTAAAATTTTCAATACCATCGATTACGACAGCGATGAACAATGGTTCAGCCAGCCTAAAGACTGCGACATACGTTTGGTATGTTCAGAAACCGGTTTACCCCCCGCCGAACACTGCCAGAACACGGTAACCGATTATTTCATTCCATTGATCTCCTCTACCCAGCTTTGCAATAACATGCAGGAAGTAGCCATATCGGCCGATGAAAAGATCTCGTATTGTAAAACCTGTATGCCAGCCAGTGGCTATAAAAAGAAGCGGTTCCGGATCGTATCGCCGGAGATGCAGCGCTATTATGAAGAACGTCATTTGGCGTATGAGAAAATGCCGACGCATAACCCCGCTTGTGAACGGGTATTTAAAGAAGGCGGACCGGCTATAACTTCGCCGCGCAACGGATCAGAATATTTCATCAGCAAAAAAAATCCGGAACCTTTGCAACTCACCTGCAATGTGGGCAATGATGTACATAAAGTGTATTGGTACATTAACAACCAGTTCTATAAATCGGGCGACGCGCATAACCGCCAGTTCTTTATACCGGAAGAAGGACCGGTAAAGATCAGTTGCACAGATGATAAAGGGAGGAACAGGGATATCTGGATACGGGTGAAATACGTAGAGTTATAAGTTGTAAGCGCAAAGTTTTAAGTAGCAGGGACCAAGTAATAAGTTATAAGTTCGAAAAATAGCAGTTACCTATAACTTACAACTTATTACTTACGACTTAATCAACCTTCCTCACATCACCACTACCCGAAATATTGGTATTTACCTTGGCTTCGCCTTTATAGCGTATATAGCCGCTGCCAGATATGTTGGCATCCAACTTTACACTGGCATACACCTCAACATTACCACTACCGGAGACCTGCATGGCCGATTCTTCTGTCATTAAATTTATGGCTTTAATACCGCCACTGCCGGATACGTCACCACTGAATTTCTTTGTTTGGCCAGTAAGACTCATGTGACCGCTACCGGAAACACTGGCATTTATTTCTGGTGCATCAACATCCAATTGCATTGTCCCACTTCCACTTGAACTAATGTCAAGTTGGGTTTCATTGGTGAGCTTTGTTTGCCCGGTAATATTTCCGGAACCTGTATTTTGTATCTCCTTGTAAGAAGGAGCTGTAACAAATATTTTCACCGGACGGGTTGGATCAAGCCATACATGGTCTTTTGTATCAATATTTAACGTGCCATCCTCTACATGTACTTCTATATGAGAAAGGATATTTTGTTCAGCTTCAATTTTCACACCTGTCGAACTACCTTCAGTAAGATATACATCAAAACTGGCATTCAGCTCAACGCCGGTAAAGTCGCCCGGCTGTGTGCTTTCCGTTGTCATATTTCCATTTCCTTTTACCCTGGGGCCGCCATCCATACAAGCGTTACATAAAACAAATGCTGTCAGAAAAACCGTAGCGATCTTTTTCATAAACAAGGTTGGTTAAATGGTTGAAAGTTTATTATTTTACCTGGTTAACACTTCCATTACCGGTTATATGTGAAGAAGGTTGTGCATTCCCTTTATACCGTACATCTCCATTTCCCCCAACCGATACATCCAGTTTTACACTGGCGTACACTTCGGCGTCGCCATTGCCCAATATTTGCACTTTTGTTTCTTCCGCCATCAGGTCAAATGCCTTGAGGTTACCATTGCCGTGTAGTTTACAATCAAAGTACCTTGACTGTCCTTTTAACTGAATGCCACCATTACCCATGAGTTCAGCCGCTACTTCAGGGGCATCAACTTCCAGTTTAATTTTACCATTACCCTGCACCCTTAAATCAAGGCTGGAAGAATCCATAATGGGGGTTTCACCAATAATATCTCCTGTTCCGGTGGCAGATATTTTCTGGAGACGGGGCGCCGTTACAAAGATCTTCAACGACCGTTTCGTACGTAGCCACACACCATCTTTGGTTTGTACCTTTAATATGTTATTATCAACAAAGGTTTCTATATAGGGCAAAATATTACTCTCTCCTTCAATTTTTACAGAAGCAGGGCTGCCAATGGCCACATACACGTCAAAAGTGCCATTCGACGAAACCCCTTCAAAAACGCCGGGGTTCCTGTTCTCTGTTGTTACCTCCCCATTCCCTTTTATTCGTTTACCATTAAACCCGCAACCGGCAGCCAGCACGGTTGACAATAAGATCAGTGTAGCTAATTTTTTCATGTGTAGGTTTGCTTATTTAAGTACTACAAAATAACCCGTTTCTATGGCATTTGACGCAATGGGTACGAAAATGTTACAGTAAATGGTTGATGAATAGCTGTTTAATTTTAATGTAGAAGGTCACCTGTTCCCAGTCGCCGGTTACCAGAAAAGCGCAGATCCCAAAATCAAAAAACAAGAACCCAAAGCCAATTGACATGAATTCAATCGAAAATTGGAAACCCGGTAACTGGTTCCGGCTCAGCCGGAAGTAACTAATTTTCTTCTCCGCCGGCTGGCGAAGGTTGGGGAAAACCTTAAAAACTTTACCTTCGCACCACCATGACGGAAAAGATCTTAATTCTCGATTTCGGCAGTCAGTATACGCAATTGATTGCCAGGGCCGTCCGGGAGGCCAACGTTTATTGCGAAATAATTCCCTATCACAAAAAAGTTGAAATAGATCCTTCACTGAAAGGCATTATCCTGTCGGGTTCGCCCTTTTCAGTTAACGATCCCAACGCCCCGGAAGTAGACGTACAAGCCCTGCACAAGCAATTGCCCGTACTCGGCGTTTGCTACGGCGCCCAGTTAACCGCCAAACAATTCGGCGGTCAGGTAGCTAAAAGTAACAAGCGTGAATACGGCCGCGCCCTGATGCACAAACAAACCGACGACGTGTTGCTGAAGGATGTTATGGACCAATCACAGGTGTGGATGAGCCACAGCGATTCGGTACTGCAAATGCCAACAGGGTTCAATGTGCTCGCTACTACAGACAGCATTCCTTTTGCAGCTTTTAAAAAGAACGGCGAATCCAATCCGCTGTACTGTGTTCAGTTCCACCCCGAAGTATACCACTCGGTGGAAGGGAAAAAGATCATTAAAAATTTCCTCGTAAATATTTGCGGCTGCCACCAAAGCTGGACGCCCGCCCACTTTATTACCGATACGGTTGATGGCCTGAAAAAACAGATCGGCGATCGTAAAGTGATCATGGCATTAAGCGGTGGTGTTGATTCTACCGTTGCCGCCACCCTCATTCACAAAGCCATCGGCAATAACCTGTATGGCATTTTTGTAGATAACGGCGTGTTACGCAAAAATGAGTTTCAACAGGTACTTGATACCTATAAAACCATTGGTCTGAATGTAAAAGGCGTAGATGCCAAACAAATGTTTTACGATGAGCTGCTGGGCAAAACCGACCCGGAAGCAAAACGTAAAACTATTGGCCGCTTATTTATTGATGTATTTCAGCAGGAAGCCAAAAATTTTGAAGGTGTTGAACTGCTGGGACAAGGTACCATTTACCCCGATGTGATCGAAAGCGTTTCGGTACATGGCCCTTCGGTGACCATTAAATCGCACCACAACGTAGGCGGTTTACCCGATATCATGCACCTGGAACTGGTGGAACCTTTGCGCTTTCTGTTCAAAGATGAAGTACGCCGTGTTGGACGCGAATTGGGCATTCCCGCCGAATTATTGAACCGGCATCCATTCCCAGGACCCGGCCTGGCCATTCGTATTCTTGGAGAAATTACACCCGATAAAGTACAATTACTGCAGGAAGCCGATCACCGGTATGTGCAGGG
>DASUVL010000072.1:0-6632 GCA_036379015.1 Niastella sp. | reverse complement strand
TTTTTGGTAAAGCCGGGGTTGAGGCGGCCAGAAAAGGCAATAGCGGTAGAGGAAGGAAGCGCTGCGCCGGCAGGCGCTTTTTCCATTACGTTCTGGTAATTGCTACCGGTACGGTCGCCACCATATAAAGTAAGGCCACTTGCAGCAGAGCTGCTGTTATGGTAATAGCTACCAGATAACCGTACGCGAACATCATCACAGATATTTTTATCAAAACCACCTTTCAGGTAAATAGAGGGAGAACGTTTGGTATTATCATCCTGCGCTGTTTTGATAGCAGAATCCACATTTCCTTTGATCATACCATTGGTTACCCCCACCATACCAAACAAACCATACTTTTGCACATATACTTCGCCGCCAATTTCAGTAGCATATCCATCCATGATATAGCTTTCCATAAATGGGTTGTATAGGGTTTGACCTCCATCTGAACGGCGAAAATGCGCATCACCATAGTTGATCTCCATGTGGCCCACTTTAATAGTGGTCACTTTCATAATATCATCCCATATTTTTCCTTTCAGGGGCAGTTTATCAAACTGTATATAACCACCTTTTACCCAGGCTTCATTATGGTGGCGGCTCGACAGGTAGGTTGTTACGCTCAGGCGAATACCATCTGCCAATTGCACATCCATGTTCAAATTAGCCTGTGCTGTCATAAAGCCCGGAGCAAGGGGATACAGTCTATTGGAACCCTCATTTAGATCAGCGCCGTCGTTTTCATGTTTCAGGTGCTGGAATTGTTGGGTAAAACCCGCTCCCAGTCTGAAACGCATGCCATCAGTCACTATGGAGTTATCTTTTTGGGTCTCAAATACATTGATACCGGTTTGATCGTACGGGCGCCAGTTAGCGGGACGACCGTAGGTTATTTTTTCATCCTGTGCCCATAAGGTAATAGGTAAGGCAAGTACTAACAGAAGTGCTTTAATTGAATTATTAAAAAATAACAGTCTCATAAAAAGTATGTTTTAAACGTTTAGATATTTTTGGTTGATTTGAAAATAATTATATCGATCTTAAAAGCAGGTTGAACTTAACAGTTACGAGGTCGCCCGTTTTGATAGCGCCCATCATCAGGGTTGGTGGTTCTACATTATAATCAGTCATCTTTAACCGATAGGAGCCGGAATAGGTTATGCTTTTATCTGAATTCATAACGCCATTGGCAGTGAGCACAACATCTTTTGTAACATTGGAAATGGTAAGCCGGCCCCTGGCTGTAAGAAAATAGCTTGCTGAACCTGCTGGCTTTACAGTCACAGAGGAAGCGGTGAAGGTGATGCTCGCGTATTTGGCCGTATTGAGCGCTTTGTAGGTATTTTTATCCAGTCCCTTACGCTCGCTTTTCAGGCTTTCGGCCGGAACGGTAAAGTTGATGAATGATACTCCGTTCAGCGTACCGGTATTTGAAATGTCGAATATGCTGGAGCAATAACCTTTATCAGACTTCATATCCCAGTCATGGATATTTGAAGTGCCTTCAATAACCAGTTTTACGCCGCCTACCGATTGGTATTTTATCTGCGCCCGGGTTATGGAGCCAATTGCCAGTAATGCTACCGTTAGAATTATCAGCTTATTACTTGTTGACGTTTTCATTTTTATAAGTTTTGCATGTAATGAATACGACACAAAACTATTGCTCACCATTCCCCTGCCCTATGACTTAAATTCAAAGAAGAATGATAATTGTCAGTTCGGTTTCTGATCTAAATAAAGTTATCCCGTGGCTGAATAACAGGCTTTATTCAAGAGTCCTGACTAAAATCCTGTCGCCGCTTGATTGCCGTCACAGGAAAAACCTTCCCAATCCATTAGCTTTAACAGGCCCCCTTTCCATAAACTCAGACAGTTAAGAATAAACACTTTAATCATGAAATTTTCTTTCAGTCATCCTTATTCATTTGCGCCCGAATATTCCCTTCCAGTTGCCTATTTTTGTATGGAATATGCTATTCATCAGCCATTAAAAATCTATGCAGGTGGCTTGGGTTTTTTGGCCGGCTCACACCTTCGCAGCGCCTTTGAATTAAAACAGAATATGATTGGGATCGGTATCTTATGGAAGTATGGTTATTACAACCAGGTGAGGAAAAGTGATCAATCGATGGATGTTTTATTTCAGGAACAGATATATGGCTTCCTGCAAAAGACCGACATAAAATATACGATACTGGTATCTGGCCATGAGGTATGGGTAACAGCATATTACCTGGAACCGGGAGTTTTTAATACCGCACCGCTTTTTTTATTAACCACCGACCTGCCAGAGAATGATTACCTCGCCAAAACAATTTCTCACAAATTATACGACGCCAATCCGGAAACCAAAATTGCAGCCGATATTCTATTAGGTATCGGCGGAGCTAAACTATTTGATTTTTTAGACTGGAAGCCGGAAGTATATCATTTAAATGAGTCGCGTGCGCTGCCACTGGCTTTTTACCTGTATAACAAATTCAAAAGTATTGATGAAGTAAAAAAAAGACTGGTATTTACAAATCATACCCCTGAGCAATCGGGAAACCCCCTAACAGATTTTCTTTTATTGGAAAAAATGGGATTCTTTTCCGGAATACCCTCTACTGAAATACGAATGCTCACCAAAACAACAGGTAATGCATTAAACCATACGCTTAGTGCACTACGGCTGGCTGGCATTGCAAATGGTGTATCCAGGATACATGTAAAAACATTAACGGTTATGTGGGAAAAATACGAAGCTGTATGTCCGATCATAGCTATCACTAATGCACAGAATTTTACATATTGGGCAAATCACGAGATGTTTAAGGCAGTGGCAGAGAATAATATGACCGCACTGCAACAAATAAAGAAAGCAGTAAAAAGTCAGTTATTTGAAATTGTAGCGGATCAGAACGGGGAAATATACAATGAGAATACATTAACTATTGTATTTGCAAAAAGATTTGCCGGTTATAAAAGGGCAGATCTGCTTTTGTATGATATGCAGCGGTTTGACCGAATTGTTAATAATAGAGAAAGGCCGGTTCAGATTATCTGGGCCGGCAAGCCATACCCAATGGACTATACGGCCATCGGCATCTTTGACAAAATCGTACACGTTTGCAAGTCGTATAAAAATTGCTCGGTGCTGGTGGGATACGAGATAAGACTATCGAAACTGTTGAAACAGGGTGCAGATGTATGGTTGAATGTACCCCGGTTAACACACGAAGCTTCCGGCACCAGTGGCATGGCTGCTGCCATGAATGGGGCAATAAATACCGGCACATTAGATGGATGGTTCCCTGAATTTGCAAAAGATAAAATAAACAGTTTTGTA
Organism: Niastella sp.; assembly: GCA_036379015.1. Lineage (GTDB taxonomy): Bacteria > Bacteroidota > Bacteroidia > Chitinophagales > Chitinophagaceae > Niastella. Next base: position 3,316 of record DASUVL010000072.1, on the reverse strand, counting down.
ATTCCGTCAGCTCCTCTAACGCTATCCGAACACGAGCAGGATGAAGCGGACGCCAACAACTTATATGACCTGCTTGAAAAAGAGATCATTCCCATGTATTATGATTACCCTTCGAGGTGGTTAACTATTATGAAAAACAGCATGGAGCATATCACACCTTACTTTGACAGTAATAGAATGGCTGCAGAATATTATGAAAAAATGTATACCCGCAAAGTAACAAAATGAAAAATGAATATTTTTCTGCTGCAGCTATTGATCAATTACTTGCTCAGCTTCAGTCTTCTGAAAAAGGATTGCAATCGGCCATTGCTGATGAAAAGTTTAAGGCACAGGCTAAATTATTTAAAACAGAAAGCAGGCATACAAAACAGCTTAAGTTATTGGTTCGACAGTTTACCAATCCATTGATATTACTATTGGTTATTGCCGTGATTCTATCTGCTATTTTAGGCCAGTCTTCAGACAGCTTTATTATTCTTTTCATTTTACTGACAACAGGTTTACTGGGTTACTGGCAGGAATTCAATGCGGGCAAGGCAATGGAGCAACTGCGGACAATGACTGAGATGACAAGCACCGTATTGCGTGATGGCAAGGCATTTCAATTGCCAACCCGGCATGTAGTTCCAGGTGATATAATACTACTTGACGCCGGAGACATCATTCCGGCAGATTGCCGTATTATTGAAAGCAATGATCTGCATATTAATGAAAGCTCTTTAACAGGCGAATCATACCCTGTTGAAAAATCAGCCGGCCAACTGGAAGACACATTGCCGTTGGGTAAAAAATATAATTGCCTGTGGCAGGGAACAAATGTGATCAGCGGAAATGCAACAGCCCTGGTTGTACTTACAGGCAGCGAGACGATCTTCGGTCAAATGGCTCATAGTCTTATCCAAACCCCGGATACAGCATTTGAAAAAGGCATCAGACATTTTGGATTCTTCATTTTAAGAATTACCATTGTTCTATCGCTCGTTATCCTACTCACCAATCTATATTTTCAAAAACCATTTTTCGATGCGGTCCTGTTTTCGCTGGCTCTTGCCGTTGGCATGGCCCCCGAGCTATTACCTGCTATAATGACCTTTGCCATGGCCGCAGGTGTTAAGAGAATGCTCAAGAAAAAAGTGATCGTGAAAAAGCTATCCAGCATTTTTAATTTCGGTGAAGTGAATGTGCTGTGCACAGATAAAACAGGCACCATTACTGAAGGGATAGTTACCATAAAAGACATTGTGGGTATAGATGGGAAAACGAATGACCGGCTACGTTTATATGCATTTTTAAATGCGGCCTTGCAAAAAGGCTTCACCAATCCCATTGACCAGGCCATTGTTTCATTAAACATATCATCAGCTGCAGCCTATGAAAAGATCAATGAAATACCGTATGATTTTATCAGAAAACGGCTGAGCGTGGCTGTCAAAAACGGTGCTGAACGTTTTTTTATCACAAAAGGAGCTTTTAACAATGTGCTGCAGGTATGCAGTTACCTGGAATCGGGGAATGAAAACCCTGAACCAATAAAGGATGAGATACGAAAACAGCTTGAGGGTGACTTCATTGCTTATTGTCAGCAAGGTTACAGGGTTTTAGGTCTTTGTTACAAACCGATACAAACAGACAAAATAACAAGAGATGATGAACGGGAAATGATCTTTCTGGGCTTCATTTTACTGGAAGATAAACTAAAAGAAAACGTCGCCTCATCTATTAAACAGCTGAAACAATTGCATATTGAAGTAAAAATTATAACCGGGGATAATCGCTTTGCTGCATATCATACGGCGAAAATTATTGGCATGAAAGATCCGGTGATTTTAACCGGTGAAGAAATGGACAGGTTATACCCGGAAGCACTGGTTGTAAAAGTTAAGCATACAGATATTTTTGCAGAAATTGATCCACACCAGAAGGAAATCATTATTAAAGCACTTCAGAAATCACGCCTAACGGTAGCTTATATTGGCGATGGCTTTAATGACGTAGCGGCTATAAATGCTGCTGATATCGGAATATCAACAAACAACGCCGTTGATATAGCGAAAGAAGCGGCTGATTTTGTTTTGCTTGAGAAAGATTTGTCTGTTCTGGCAGATGGCATTCATGAAGGCAGAAAGTCATTTGTAAATTCCATGAAATATATCTTTATTACCACCGGAGCTACGTTTGGCAACATGTTCAGTATTGCCGGTGCGTCTTTATTCCTTCCTTTTTTGCCCATGCTGCCGAAACAAATCCTGTTAACCAATCTTGTAACGGATCTACCATTTTTAACGATTGCTGCCGATCATGTGGACAATGAAGATTTGGCCAAACCGGGGAAATGGGATATCAAATTGATCCGCAGGTTTATGATTGTTTTTGGCTTACATAGCTCCTTTTTTGATTTTATCACATTCTATATGTTGTATATTTATTTCGGGCTTTCCAATTCAGCGTTTCAAACAGGATGGTTTTTAGAATCAGCTATCACCGAGTTACTGATCCTCTTTGTAGTGCGAACTAAAAAATCTATTATAAAAAGCAAACCTGGTAAGTTATTACTTATTACAGCCCTAACGGCACTTTGCATTACCATATATCTGCCGTTTTCTCCTTTTGCTGCTTTGTTGGGATTTTCCATTGAACATGCACAACAAATAATGGCTATTGGTATGATCCTGATTGTTTATTTAATTACAGCCGACCTGTTGAAAATAGCTTTTTTCAGGTTTTATGAAAGGCAGTCAACAAAACTATGAGCTATTGAACTGCAATACTATGTTTACTTTCTTTTTGCTTTTGCTTTTCCAGTTTTCTGAAATATCCCCGGAATAGAATATTATGTTTCAGGGCTTCCATATTCTGGCTGAAAGCATCGGTACCTTTCTGAATATTATCCAGGCTGCTGCTTATTTTAGTGACCATCGAAGAATCTTTCAGCAATGCATTTACGGGCCCTTTCCCCATGTTAACATCCTGCTGAACATCGATTATTACCGAATTAAGTGCAACTGCCAGTTCATCGGCCCTGTCCCCCACTCCTTTTATTTTTAATATGGCATCATTAAGGTTTTTTGCAAAAGCGGTGTCAGTAAGGACAGCCCCCACCGATCCCTTTCCATTTTTAACGCCACTGATAATTGATTCCAGATCATTTGCCATAACAGCTGCACGGGCAGTGGCCAATTGCACATTAGAAACGGAGGTTCTCAGGTTTTTTGGTAATGTTTCGTCATTTAGTATCGTCCATAAAGCGGTACTGTTATTTATGCGTTGCACAGTTATTTTAAGTTGTGATGCAATTGCCGCTACATCCTGGTTG
>DASUVL010000071.1:0-2877 GCA_036379015.1 Niastella sp. | reverse complement strand
TTAATAGCAACGGATGTAGCAGCGAGAGGAATTGATGTAGTGGGTATCACCCATGTTATCAATTACGAATTGCCCGACGATGTAGAGGTATACACACACAGAAGCGGACGTACCGGCCGGGCCGGTAAAACCGGTGTATGTATGTCGATCGTTCATGGACGGGAGTTGGGGAAAATGAAGCAGATACAAACCATTGTGCAGGTACCTTTTCATAAGCTGGAGATACCGACCGGCAAGGATGTTTGCCGCAAACAGTTCTACCACTTTATGGATAAACTGTTGCAAATGGATGTAAGTCACGGCGACTATGAAACTTATGTGCCCATGCTGGCAGAGAAGTTTGCCGACATGACCAAGGAAGAAATTTTGAAGCGGGTAGCAGCCATGGAGTTTGATCGCTTTTTGAAATATTATGAAAACGCCGAAGACCTGAATGTACGCGAACAACGTCGCGGCGAACGGAGTGGTGAAAGATTAATGGTAAGAAGAGGCGGAGAGGGCGACAGAAAAGCCTTTACAGATACCAGAGGCCGGAAATTTGGCCCCAATGGCGGCGGCGGCGACTATACGAAGTTATTTGTGAACCTGGGTACAAAAGATGGTTTTTATAAAGCCAGTTTCCTGCAGTTCATTTTGGATATGAGCGAACTGCAAAAAGAGGTACTCGGTCGTATCGATATGAAGGAAATGAATAGCTGGATCGAAATTGATAAAAATGCAGCCCGTAAGATGATTCAGGCTATCGATGGCCGGAATTACAAAGGCAGAAGGATACGGATGAATGAAGCGGATGGCAATGGCAGACGCTAAAGTTAACCGGTTAACAAGTTGAAAAGTTAACGGGTTAGCGATCCGCAGAAGTCTTATTAACATTTCAACTTATTAACTTATCAACTTTTATAAAATATGCAACAAACATCAACAACCATGAGAGAGACCGTGCAACAGGTGTGGAATAAGCGTCCGATCATTATCAGCGGGCCATGCAGTGCCGAAACAGAAGAGCAGGTACTGGAAACAGCCACCCGTTTGGCAAAAACAGGCAAGGTAGATATGCTACGTGCCGGTATTTGGAAACCACGTACACGTCCCGGAAGTTTTGAAGGTATTGGCACCAAAGGATTACCCTGGATGCAACAAGCCAAAAAGATCACCGGCTTACCGGTAACTGTGGAAGTAGCTACTGCAAAACAGGTAGAAGATGCGCTGACCTTTGACGTAGACGTATTATGGATCGGTGCCCGTACTACTGTTAACCCGTTCAGTGTGCAGGAAGTGGCTGATGCTTTACGTGGTGTTGATGTACCTGTGTTGATCAAAAACCCTATTAATCCTGACCTGGAACTGTGGACCGGTGCTGTTGAGCGTGTTGCCAAAGCAGGCATTAAACAAATTGGTTTGATCCACCGTGGATTCAGTTCTTATGGTAATACCGAATACCGGAATGCGCCAATGTGGCACCTGGCTATTGAAATGAAACGCCGCAATCCGGAATTATTAATGATCAACGATCCTTCGCATATTAGTGGTCGCCGCGATATCCTGCTCGATGTAGCCCAGAAAGCCATTGATCTGGATATGGACGGTTTGATCATCGAAAGCCATATCGATCCCGATAAAGCCTGGAGCGATGCCAAACAACAGGTTACTCCCGAAAGACTGGGTGAAATGATCGGTCAGATCGTATGGCGTAAAGAAGATATCAACTCCGAAGAATACCATGCCGCGCTTGAAAAATTGCGTCAGCAGATCAATCACCTCGATGATGAACTGATGCAGATCTTAAGTCAGCGTATGAGCATTGCAGAAAAAATAGGTGAATACAAAAAGAACAACAACATCACCATTCTGCAAACCAACCGTTGGAACGAGATCCTCGAAAGAGCATTCAAAAAAGGGGAGAAACTACACCTGAGCAAGGAGTTCATCACCAAATATTTTGATGCTGTACACATGGAGAGCATAAATCACCAGAATAAGATCATGAATTCATAATCGTGAATGGTGAATGGTCAATGATGAATAGCTCACGAATTCGGAGGTCCCGGATTAAACGGGAAACTCAAAATTGAGAAATCCATTGACCATTGACGATTGACCATTCACGCGATAAAGTTTTCAATATGAACAGCCCGAGTAACAAAGTGTATTTGTTCATTCATGTTATTAGTTGTGTAAAGAACAAAGAACCCTTGTTGACAAAACCTGTTCGCACTGTTTTATTTGCACACATTAAGAAGCATGCAGCAGAAGGTGGTATCAATGTGCTTTCAGTGAATGGCACCGAAGACCATATGCATGTAGTGGTGCAAATGATGCCGACGCAGAATTTGGCGCAGATCATGAAAAGCATCCGTACCGAATCAGCCGCCTGGATCAATGAAAGCAGGTTCATAAAGAACCCTTTTGAGTGGGAAGAAGGCTTTGCTGCTTTAAGTGTAAGCCCCAGCAGTGTAAAACAGGTGTTGGATTATATTGAAAAACAGGAAGAACATCATAAAACGAAGTCGCTGGATAGTGAGCTGGAAGTGTTTCAGAAAATTCAGATTTGATTAGCTGTTATGCAAACAAAAAGTTACCAGTTTTCATCTGCTACCGTGAATTATTATTTCGATGCTGATTTTTCCAAGCTGGAAAAAATGATCGGTAAGGAACACGCGGTATTGATCACGGACGAACATATATTTCAGGCCCATAAGAAAAAGCTGAAAGGGTGGAATTGCATCACCCTGAAGCCGGGCGAAGAATACAAGGTGCAGGCCACAATTGATTCCGTTATTGAGCAACTGATCGAGTTCAAAGCCGACCGCAGCACCTGGGTCGTTGGCATTGGCGGTGGCGTTGTTACCGACATCACCGGTTATGTGGCGGCAGTAT
>DASUVL010000070.1:0-6770 GCA_036379015.1 Niastella sp. | reverse complement strand
GGCACAACAAAAATTTACTGTAAGCGGAACTATAAGAGATAAAAAAAATGGCGAAACTGTAATCGGGGCTTCTGTGTATGTTAAAGATAACATGGGAGCAGGCGTTATTGCCAATTCCTATGGATTTTATTCTATGACGTTACCAAAAGGAAACTATACCCTCATCGTTAGTCATACGGGTTTTGACAATGTGGTAGAACAAATTTCATTAATGCAAAACACAAAAAGGGATTTTGTGCTGAATGAACATGGTAAAGCATTGGGAGAAGTGGTAGTTACAGCCAATAAAACCAGGGTCAACATCGGAAAACCTGAAATGAGCACCAATAAGCTCTCTATTGCTACCATCAAAAAGATGCCGGCCATGATGGGTGAAGTTGATATTCTAAAGTCTGTATTGCAATTGCCTGGTGTAACCAACGCGCAGGAAGGGGCTACCGGTTTTAATGTGCGAGGTGGCGCCGTTGATGGGAATCTAGTGTTATTGGATGAAGCGGTGGTTTATAACACCTCGCATTTATTTGGCTTCTTCTCTGTTTTCAACTCGGACGTGATCAAGGACCTCAAATTATATAAAGGCGGCATACCGGCCAATTTTGGCGGCAGGGTTTCATCGGTACTGGATATTTATCAAAAGGAAGGGAATAATAAAGAATTCCACATGAATGGCGGTATCGGTGCAATATCAAGCCGTTTATTGGCTGAAGGCCCTATCGTTAAAGAAAAAAGCTCTTTTGTTGTAGCTGCCAGAGGCTCATACATGAACCTGCTTCTGAAGCTCGCTGACGAACCTAACAGGGTCTCTTTCTATGATATTAATACAAAGCTGAACTATAAATTGAACGACAAGAATAACATTTTTGTTTCCGGCTATTTAGGTAATGACAACTTCAATATGAACAAGGTCTTTATCAACACGTATGGTAACGCTTTCATCAATGTAAGGTGGAATCATATATTTTCCAGCAAAGTATTCTCCAACGCATCTGCCATCTATAGTGTCTATAATTATGGGTTAAAATTAAAGGTTGTGGGGATCGATTGGAAATCGGACATAAAAAACTACAATTTCAAATATGATCTCAAGCATTATGTATCAGAGAAACTAACTTTAAATTACGGGGTGAATTCTATTTACTATCAATTCAATCCGGGAACAATCCGTCCTTTTGACAAGGAGTCAGCTATTAATCCTGACCAGATCGCTAAAAAATATGCTTTCGAAAATGCCTTATATATCAGTGCCGAACAAAAAGTATCGGATAAAATTAATATTAATTACGGTGTGCGCTATAGCTATTTTCAAAGGTTAGGTGAGGAAGTAATAAATACTTATGCCAATGATCAGGCAGTTGTTTTCAATCCGGAATTAAAGGTTTATGAAGAGGCACGGCCTACAGGGTCAATAAAATATGGCAAAAATAAAGAGATCGCCAACTTTAACAATTTTGAACCCCGCTTTGCTATCGCTTATTCTTTGAATAATAATCAATCTATCAAGGCGAGTTATAACCGGATGAGTCAATATGTTCATTTGGTCTCCAATACGGCATCGATCTCTCCGCTCGATATCTGGGCTCCCAGTGACCGTTATCTAAAGCCTGAAATTTTAGACCAGGTTGCGCTGGGATATTTTCAAAATTTTAGAAATGATGACTATTCAATTGAAGTAGAAGGTTTTTATAAAAAGATAAAAAACAAGGCGGATTATATCGATGGCGCCAATTTGATCGCTCACAAAAATATCGAACGGGTGCTTCTAAATGGTGAAGCGCGGTCTTATGGCCTGGAATTAATGTTTAAGAAAAATACGGGAAAGCTAAATGGCTGGGTTGCCTACACGCTTTCAAAAGCAGAGCAGCGGACCCCCGGAAGGACACCGGAAGAACCAGGGATCAATAATGGTGAGTGGTACCGTGCTAATTATGATAAGCTTCATAATTTGTCGATCAATGCTTTTTACGAACTAACTCCCAAATGGAGTATCGGCAGCATCTTTACTTATCAAACGGGCAGAGCCGCCACATTCCCGAACGGAAAATATCAGTATCAGGGGATAACGGTTGCCAGTTATGGTTTAAGAAATGCGAACTCGCTGGCCGCCTATCATCACCTTGATCTATCTGCCACTTACAGGCCCAGGCCAAACAAGAAAACGGGCTGGAGGGGTGAATGGGTTTTTAGTATTTACAATGTCTACAGCAGGTATAATGCAGCTTCTTACTCTTTTGCGCAAAATACGACAACAGGTAAAAGTGAAGCGTCAAGGATCTCCATATTCGGCATTGTTCCGGGTGTCACTTACAATTTTAAGTTTTAAAATATTACCATAAAAACAGCAGCAATGAAATTATTTGAAGGTATTCTACTATTAATTGCCGGTATATCTCTGTCAGGTTGTTCGAAAAAAGTGATCAAGGTTGATCTGAAGACCGCTCCTGTCAAATTAGTAATTGATGCATCTATCGATTGGCTAAAAAACACCCCGGGCAATGAGCAAAGTATTAAATTGTCTACTACAACGGGTTATTATAATGATGAATTTCCAACCGTGTCCGGGGCTACCATTTTTATAACCAATTCAACCAATACGGTATTTAATTTCCCCGAGTCCGCTAATAAAGGCGAGTACATATGTAACAATTTTAAACCGGTTATTGGTGAAACCTACAAGCTCACGATTACACTTAATGGCGTTACGTATGCTGCGACCGAAACCTTCATTGGCACACCGGACATTGACAATAACATTCTTCAAAATACTGCCGGGGGTATGACCGGGGATGAAATAGAAATTCAATATTCTTATCTGGATAACGGGTCTCAGGACAACTATTACGTGTCAAGAATATCAAGCAATCGTGTTGCCTATCCTCAGTACTTTCTTGAAAATGACGAAAACTTTCAAGGCAAGAAGATGACTCAATTTTATTCTCATGAAGATCTTGCAGTAAGCGACGCTTTGAATATACGGTTTTATGGGACCTCAAGAAGATTCTTCGATTATTTTAAGAAAATAGTAGTGGCCTCAGGCAATGATGACAGTCCTTTCCCAACAACCCCTACGGAAGTCAGGGGGAATATTATCAATCAAACAGACGCGGAAAAATATGTTTTAGGCTATTTCAGGTTGTCGGAAGTTGTTTCCAGGGATTATACCATAAAATAGCAACCCCAAAGACATATCAGCCCATTCCAGGGCTATGGATCTGCAGGCATTATATCATTTAAAAGAAAGTTATCAGTAGGCGTAAGCGATAGGCGTTCACTAATTTTAGTGGCGCCTTTCTGTTTTAATGCCCAGGAGGCCTGGACATTAAAACAATGATCGACTACGGAGGCCCTGTTCGCGAATAAGAAAAATATCTACTGCACCATCAGCTTATACGTTGAACTTACTCCTTTGCTGGTAGTTACAACCACATTATAAATACCTGCTTTGTTACTGTTCAAATTGTATTGAATTCTTTGTGTGCCTGCAGTAACAGCTGTAATGGTACGTACATCATTCATCAGGCGCCCCTGTGCGTCGTAGATCCTTATAGTAGCCTGTTCGTTCTTTTTCAATGCTACAGCAATCGTGGCTTTGCCTTTGGCCGGGTTGGGATAGATGGATGTGAGTTGCACCTCCTCTGGCATTCTGGGTTTGTTTTCAGTTGGAAGATCAAGCACTACAAGCGGACAATCTCCCGTTAACGTGGCGCCAGCGGCGGCTACAACCTGGCTTTTTACATTCGCAGCAGGTGTTATTGTTAATGTATAAGGAGGTGTAAACGCCGTGCCGCTTCCTGCCGTGTTACCAGTGGTGCTGGTAAAAATATTATCCCGGGCAGTGATGGCAGTAAATGTGTTATCCATCAGGTCAATGGGTTTGGCAACATTTTCAAACACGTTGCTTTCAACCAGCAGGTCTGCTTCAAAACCGGCCATAACGCATTGTGCGGCAACCGTGCTGTTGAACAGGTTGTTCACCACATGTACTTTCCCGAACCGCACCCTGGGCATACGGGCTTTGCAACCTTGCGCCCACCAGCAATTTTGCAGGGTAACACGCAGGTGTCCCCTGTCGCCGGTAGCGCCATCTCCTGAACCGAAAAGGTCAGAGAATCGGTGATCATCAGAGCCACCCGGACCGTCGGGTATAGGCGCTTTGTTATAAATGAACTTACACCAGGTTACGCTGATGTAATCAGACATGTTCTTAATATCAAAATTGCCATCAAGTCCATCCTGAAACTCACAATGATCTACCCACACGTTGGAACAATTATCTAAAGTCATGTTATCCCAACCATCAGTATCATACGCACCGGGTCCTTCAAATGTGATGTTCCTGAAAATGATATTCGAACATCGCTTTACGTAGATGATGCCCGAATTATCTGCGGTAAGATCAGTTGAAACGAGTTTAGATCCCGGCAAACCGAAAATTGTTTTGGCCGATTGGTCCTGAAAACTGATACGGCCGCCTGAAGGAATAGTGATAGTTCCTGAAATGTTCACAACCTTTACTGAAGAAGATGTAATAGCTGTTTTAAGTTCCGTGTAAGTGGTTACTACAGTCGGAGTGGCTGATCCGCCTCCGGTTACACCACCGTTTTCGCTGGCCCAGCCAACAACGGTACATTGACTGTTGGCAGATAAACCGGCCAGGCATAGGGCTGCGCCCAGTACGTAGGGTACGAACTGATCTTTTCTCATGGAGCGTTTGTTTGTACGCTCTTATATCAAGACTAATACCATATTTCGGTTCATCTGACATTTAATGATCATTTATTTATGCAAACGTTGCCATAATTGTTAACGCGGTGTAATGTAGAACATAAGAAGGTTGCTAATTACTCAACGAAAGGCCAAAACTATGATGGTTTGGTATATACTAATAGTAACACCAGGAAGGCGAGCAAAAAAACGGACTGTTTAAAACAGTCCGTCAATATAGTTATGCAGGTGAGAGATATGCTGCCTGATCATTGCTTTACTTTAACGGGCAATGCTGCCCCCCAGGTTATGCTTTTGCCATTGATCGCATCGATATTCACATCCATCGTTTGCCCTGTTACTAATTTTACATTTATTGAGCCATCGGCATTAACAGGAACAGAAATAAAACGCGGATTCGCTTCACGGGCATTGGCCATTGGTAATATGCCGGTCACGGCAAAGGTGATAAGAACAAGGCAAACAGCGATCACTGTTAGTACTGCGTGTAAATACTTCATTCGATAAAGATTTAGGGATTAAATGAATGACCAAGGTAAAAACAATATCCCAAACGATCAAGATGACACTAAGAGAAGTACGTAAAATATTTTCAACCATGCAGCCGATAACAAACATTTCTAATGCCCCCACTTTGCAAATGTACCTTCATTACCTTGCATGTTGTAAATTAGCATACAATGAAAACAATCGGACTGATCGGCGGCACCAGCTGGGTGTCAACAATGGACTATTACAGGCTCATCAACCAGTTGATAAACGAAAAGATCGGCGGTGTGCATGCAGCAAAGCTGATCCTTCATTCACTTAACTTCGGCGAGATAAAATCACTGCTCGACGTTGACGACTGGGATAGCATTACCCGTATTTATACAAGCACGGCCATAAAGCTGAAAGATGCAGGTGCAGACTGCCTTGTACTTGCAGCCAATACCCCACACCTGATCGCACCCAGTATACAAAAGGCCGTGGAACTACCGCTTATACATATCTCAGAGGCAACCGCCAAAGCCATAAAAGATACCGGCCTCACGAAAGTAGCGCTGCTGGGGACCCGGTTCGTGATGGAAAGTACTTTCTATGGCGACATCCTTGCCGGTGAGGGCATCACTACCATGGTACCGGATGAATCGGAACGCGCGTTTATTCACAATGCTATATTCGCAGAAATGGCAAAAGGCATTTTTACCGACGCAACCAGGGCAACACATCTCCGTATTATCAACAGGCTCATCACGCAGGGGGCAGAAGGAGTCGTATATGCCTGCACAGAAATACCCATTTTATTAAAAGATATAAGCCTTTCCATTCCAACTTTTGACACCACCCTTATTCATGCAAAAGCAGCCGTGGCCTTCGCTACGGCAGAAGGGTAATAGAACACATGGAAAGAAATTGACTTCATTTCACGAAAGGTGTTTTGCGTGATAGGATTTTGACTTTTCGTATCACGAAATGAGAAAAGCGTGATACGGATTTGGCTTTTCGTATCACGAAATATGAAAAGCGTGATACGGATTTGACTTTTCGTATCACGAAATGTGAAAAGCGTGATACGAATTTGGCTTTTCGTATCACGAAATGTGAAAAGCGTGATACGGATTTGGCTTTTCGTATCACGAAATGTGAAAAGCGTGATACGGATTTGACTTTTCGTATCACGAAATGTGAAAAGCGTGATACGGAATTGGCTTTTCGTATCACGAAATGTGAAAAGCGTGATACGGATTTGGCTTTTCGTATCACGGAATTTGTTTTGCGTAACACGAAATTGACTTTTCGTGTCATAGAAAAAGGTTAGCTTTTAAAAGAAACAATTTGATTTTCAGGCAAATAGAGCGACCGCATGCTTGTGTTCAATAAAATAATTGATCAATGCCCTGGCCTACTCACACAAATGCGTACATGCCACATCCAACCTCACCCTAAACACGTAACCTTCCATTTATATAGACAGCTAACAAGGAAAATTGATCGGTAAAGCTTTATTTTTTGTATCATATCCCATCAAAGTCAATTGATAATTATCAAAATCCCTGTACCAAAAG
>DASUVL010000069.1:0-8889 GCA_036379015.1 Niastella sp. | reverse complement strand
CTGAATACTACTGCCTGGTCCTTGTGGGTGTTTCCAGTCGGCGCCTTTAACCCATTGCCACCACTGACTCACATCATTCAACTGAATAGGTTTGGTTGTGGGAGTGAAAACCAGTGAAGCTGCTACCAATAAGCTATCAGCAGGTTTGGGAGTACCGGGGGGTAATTGTTTTTTTAATTCTTCCCAATTGGGTGCACGCTCAGCCGTTGTTACATAACCGGTTGCTTTTACAAATTTCATGAACATGCCATTGGTCACTTCAGTGGCATCCATCCAAAAACCATCAACATGAACAGCATGTTGTGGGTATTCGTCTGGCCTACCCTCTTTATCAGCAGCGCCCATTAAAAATTCACCAGCAGGGATTTTAACCATGCCGGAGTATGAATTATTTCCACCCGGTATAATAGCAACCGCTGAAGTATCTGTAGCAAACCGCGATGGCAAATTAGCCGTACACGACATAACAGTATCACCTGCCGGAATATTTTTTCTAGCTACAGCCATAGTTCCACTTGATTGTTTACAACTCACAGCAACTACTGCAAATACTGCTGCAGACAGCCAGATCAGCCTGGTCTTATTTTTATTCGTCAATATCATTCACTGTTCTTTTTGTTGGAAAGGCCGGACGATTGTGTAAACAAAGGAAAGTCCGGGCTTTCGCGGTGTTGTTGCTGCATAATTTTTTGTATCGCCTTCACTACATCGGGATATTTGGCTGCAACATTATTTCTTTCGGAAACATCCGTTTCCAGATCGTATAATTCAATGGGGCCATTGGGTTGGCTGGCGGCGTTTAATTTAACGCCTTTCCATTTTCCCATACGTACAGCCTGCTTTCCTCCCTGTTCATGAAATTCCCAATACAACCACGGATGTGCCCGTGGATTTTTTTGTCCCAGCAATACAGGTACTATTGAAATACCATCAATGTTTTTTGGTTGCGGTTGTTTGGCGAGTTCAGCAAAAGTTGGTAAAAAATCCCAGAAGGCTCCGGTATATTCAGAGATGCTGCCGGCTTTTACTTTTCCTGGCCACCAGGCAATCATCGGCTCCCGGATACCACCTTCATACAAATCTCTTTTAATACCCCGCAACGAACCATTGCTATTAAAGTAGGCAGGATCATTCCCTCCTTCTTTATGCGGACCATTATCGCTGGAAAAAATCACCAGTGTATTTTTATCAATGCCATCATCTCGCAATTTTTGAAGTATCTGTCCAACATATGCATCTAACCGGTTAACCATGGCAGCATAAGCAGCTCGTGGGTAAGCTTGTGGTGCATATCCTTTTCCATTCCATTTTTCAACAGGTACAGGTTGTTCATTAAATAGCTTTTTATATTTTTCAAACAGGCTATCATTTGGCACCTGTAGTGCAGCATGTGGTAAGGTATACGAGAGAAACAAGAAGAATGGTTTGCTTTTTTGCTGCTCAATAAATTGTAATGCCCTTTGCTGTATCAGTTCTGCAGAATAGTCAGTAGGATGATCGGGTGTGTTTGCGGTAAAGTCAACACGGGTATTATTTTCCCATAAGTGATCTGGATAATAATCATGCGCCTTAGATTGGCAGTTATATCCATAGAAATAATCAAAGCCTTGTTTAACAGGATCGCCGGATGACGCTACCGGCCCTAACCCCCACTTGCCAAAATCACCGGTTGTATATCCTCCCTTTTTTAAAACTTCAGCAATAGTAATTGCAGAATCCGGTATTGGCCATTGCCCTTCGGGTTCCACACCTTTATTCCCCCGGATTGGGGTATGTCCCGTATGCTGGCCGGTAAGTAAAGATGAGCGGGATGGTGCGCATACTGCTGTGCCTGCATAAAACTGCGTGAACTGCATTCCCTGCTTTGCCATGGCATCGAGATTGGGTGTTTGAATCAGCTTTTGTCCATAACAACTTAGATCTCCATAACCAAGATCATCAGCCAGGATAAAAATAATATTAGGTCGGGCCGCTTTGGTTTGCTGGCCGGCACTATCACCAGGTTGAAGCAGTATAAACACACAGACTAAGGCAATCGATATAAAAGGTTTGCTCATTTGCATTGGCATTTACTTAACATTTAGGACACCGTATACTCCACTAAATTAATAGATTTTACAATATAGATCACATTCATTAAAAGAATGCTGTTTTATTTGAATATAGACTGGCGCAAAGCATAGTTGGCGCATGCTTTAATAAAAATATCCAAATGCTACAAAATAACCGCTGGAATACTTTATTTTGAAAAAAAAATCACGGGATGAACCAAATCATTGAAAAAATCTCACAAACAGCCCGCTTTTTAGAAGATAAAGGTTTTACGGGTGCTTCCAGCGCTATAGTTTTAGGTACCGGGCTGGGATCATTTATTGATCAGGTTGAGGTAGTTCAGCAACTTTCTTATAATGAGATCCCACATTTTCCAACATCTACTGTTGAGTTTCATAAAGGCAAACTGATACTGGCCACTGCAGGAAACAAAAAAATATTGATTATGCAGGGCCGTTTTCATTATTATGAAGGTTATAGCATGCAACAAATTACTTTTCCTGTTCGGGTATTTAAAGAATTGGGAATTACCAGTTTGTTATTGAGCAATGCATCCGGTGGTATGAACCCCGAATATAAAAAGGGTGACCTTGTTTTACTTACCGACCACATTAACCTGCAACCAGAAAATCCCTTACGTGGTTTAAACGAACCTACGCTGGGTCCGCGGTTTCCGGATATGAGCCAGCCATATGACATTCGTTTAAATAAACTATTCATTAAAACAGCATTGGATTTATCGGTACCGCTTAAACAAGGTATATATGTGGCCGTACCAGGCCCTAACCTGGAAACACGAGCCGAATACCGTTTCCTTCGGGTGATCGGTGCAGATATGGTAGGTATGAGCACCGTACCTGAAGTGATTGTAGCCAATCAGATTGGACTGCATTGTGCCGCCGTTAGCGTGATAACCGATGAATGTGATCCAGATAACCTGCAACCTGTAAATATTGAAGAAATTATTGCTGTTGCCGGTAAAGCCGATCAAAAACTGAGCACTGTCTTTAAAGGAGTAATTGAACAATTGTAGTTATTGCCGTTTGGAGCAATCGCACATAATCACAACTACTACGGCGTGATCAATGATTGCAAAAGGCTACAAAGGTCCGAAAACCGGGAAGGTTTGGTAACAAAGGATATTGCTCCTAATTGTTTTGTCGTGGCAATGTCGACCGGATTAGAGCTGGTTGAGTATATAATAACCGGAATATTTTTTAATGTATCCGTTTGCTTAATTTCCTTTAGAAATTGTAACCCTCCCATGCGGGGCATATTAAGATCAACAAAAATATAGTCGGGTAAGATGCTTGCTGTTGAAAGTACATCCATGGCCTCATAGCCATTGGTGGCGGTTAATAAAGCAAGATCTTCATCAACTTTAGCCAAAGCCGATTTGAATATTTCATGATCATCCATATCATCATCTACAAGAAACAGCAGCTGATTTTGAAGCATTCATTCAATTTTCACATATTGGGAAATTCGACTACGTATTCAAGGTAATATTTTTTTCAGAAAACCGGATTATCTTTTTAACAGCGGTTCACTGCCAATACATTTTCTATTATCTTCGACACTATAACACCAGGTCATGTTCAAATATCCTAAAATTTTATTTTTTTTTTGTAGCTTATTCGTGGTTTGCGCCTGCTCAAATCGTATGACACTAAATAAACTTCAAGACCAGATCAGATCTAAACTGGCAGAACAACCGGGTAATTTTGCCGTAGTGTTTAAAGACCTGACAACAGGCGAAACATTACTGATCAATGAACAGGAATATTTTCATGCAGCCAGCACCATGAAAACACCGGTTATGATAGAAGTATACAAACAGGCTGCAGCCGGCGCTTTCTCCCTGAACGATTCCTTTATACTAAAAAATGAGTTTAAAAGTATTGTTGACAGCAGCGTTTTTAACCTGAATGCCGATGATGACAGTGAGAAAGAGCTTTACCGTCATTTAGGTGAAAAACGGTCTTTATATAATCTGGTATACGATATGATCATAATGAGTAGCAACCTGGCAACCAATACGGTGATTGAATTGGTAAACGCCCAAAAGGTTACTCAAACCATGCATCAACTGGGTGCAAAACGTATACAGGTATTACGTGGTGTTGAAGACTCCAAGGCATTTGCAAAAGGGTTCAACAATGTTATAACCGCCAATGACCTGATGGTGATCTATGAAAAAATGGCCAAGGGCGAAATAGTTGATAGTGCTTCTTCACAGGCCATGATTAAAATTCTATTAAATCAACAATTTAATGAGATCATACCGGCCCGGTTGCCAAAGGATGTAATGGTAGCCCACAAAACAGGCAACATCTCTCACGTTCAACACGATTCGGGGATTGTATTCTTACCCAACGGCAGAAAATATGTACTGGTATTATTATCGAAAAACCTGCAGAAAGAAGAGCAGGCAATAAAGGCGATGGCAGAAGTATCGGAAATGATTTATAAGTATGTGACCAATCCGGATAAGTAAATCTGAAAACAAATGAATGCCGGTTTATGCATGCCAAGCCAACGCGTTGACGGGCTAATGAGCATGTGGTTCTAATTTTTCATTTTGATCGGGGCAGTGAATAGTTTCTGACTCAAGTTCAATGGTACTGTGATGAATGTTATGGTGGATCAATTCATGTTTCAGGTGTTGTATCACTTTTAGCTTTTCATCAAATGGTAAGCGGTCATCAATAATAATATGAGCCGTTAATGCATTCTCTGTTGTGCTCAATGGCCAGATATGAATATGATGCACATTCACAATATGCTTAACAGATAATATAACGCGGGTTATTTCTTCCAGTTCAATGCCAGCCGGTACGGCATCTACCGACATTTTAAAACTATCTGTAAGCAACGACCAGGTACTTATGAGTATAATAACCATTATAGCCAATCCAATAGCAGGATCTAACCAATACCACCCGGTATAAGAAATAACAACACCACCAATTACTACCCCTACTGATACCATAGCATCAGCCAGCAGATGCCAGTATGCTCCTTTAATATTCAGATCGGCGTCTTTGTTTTTGAAGAAAAGAAAAGCAGAGATACTGTTTACAACTATACCTATTGCAGCTACCCAGGCAATGCCATTACCCTGCACAACCGGCGGTAGTTTCAGCCGATGGAAAGATTCGTAACCCAACATGCCAATAGCAACCAGTAGTAATAACGCATTGAAAAGAGCCGCTAAAACAGTTGATTTTTTATACCCGTAAGTAAAGCGCATCGTAGCCTGCCGGTGGGCCAATTTGAAAGCAATATAGGAAAGCAGTAAACTAACTACATCTGCCAGGTTATGCCCCGCATCGCTCAAAAGCGACATTGACTTATAGGCCAATCCCGCTACTGCTTCTACCAGTACAAACAGAATATTCAATCCAATACCTATCTGAAACGCCTTCAGGCTCGCTTCATTAAACGATACGGCATGGGAATGGCCATGATGTGCATGTGAATGGTCGTGCGCCATATAACAGGCATTTAGACTTGCCTGACCTGCAAATTAGCAAATTTGTCTATCATGAGGCGTTAAACACCGGTTAGTTCAAAATCCAAAGGTGAGCACCATTTTATATTACCCAGGATAAAATAATATAAAAAAGCAGGTGGTAGAAACCACCTGCGAGTCACATGAGAAAAATTCTATTACCGCAACTGGTTTTATATGATCCAGGGATGAGTTGCGATAGCTATAGAAAAAAATCCCCGGAGTTCGTTTACGTGAAAAGTCAAACACGAAAAGCAATTATTTATTTGCCGTTTCGCTACATAAACATGTTCGTTTGCCTGTTTACGCTCATCATTATTATCGTACTGCTTTGGAATAATGCAAAGGACGCTTATGCAAAATTTCCATCAGCATTTCAAACAGATCATTATCCCTGTAATTGTACCGGAACTCTGTTTCTTTTACGTGCAAATAAAGTGTACCGCTGTTTAATCCACGGAATTTTATCAGCCGTGATTTCAGCATCCCCCAGAACATATCGATTTCATCGATGTGCGATTTACCACCGCGCTCGCGCGGTATTAAACTGGTTACCGGTTCATTGATACGATATAACCGGATGCTGTTAAAATCGGCAATGCCATTGTAAACATGCAGGCGATATTTTTCAAGAATATCTCTTTCGCCTTCCGTTTTTCCTTTTAACCAATCATACATCCACTCTGCATCAATGTTTGCAATTTTATCGGTGTGAATGGAATCATCGTTTTTAAAAATTCCGTAAAACGATTTCTTTGAAGAAACTCCATTAGAAGCGATCCCATTTTCCGATGCATGATAGGTTACCGTTCCATTGGTGAAATGAAATGGATTCCTCTCCTCGCAAAATTTTGCAATGTGTGTACGAATTAGTTTAAAGTACGCATTTACCGTAATCCGACTAATTCCAGTAATGTTGGCGATCTGTGTGGCTGTCAGATCTTCCGAGAATAATTTAATAAGTTCCCTAACTTTCCTCTCAGAAAGATGGGCCCCCTTTAGGTATCTGTTTTTCATGGCTGCTTAGGTGGTTTGAAGTACGTAACTCTACGTAAATAAGACAAATTTTATTATACGCCCCATGTTAAAATATTATAAACGGCAGAAGGATAGGATGTACGATACAACCTAGTTATCTTGTAGAATAAAACGAAGGAATAAAATTATCTTGAAGTATTATCTATAGAACCTTATCAGGAGAATAATAAATGCTTAATTAATGCCGATACTTTTTCACCATTTGGCAACATAGCTTGTTCCAGATACATATTCATAGGAACCGCCGGCACATTTAAAGCGCCCAGTACTTCAACCGGTGCATCGAGCCATTGAAAACATGCATGCGAAATGCGTGCGGCCAATGCTTCTGCAAACGAATTGTTTTGTTGTTCTTCTGTAAGTACCAAACATTTACCATGTTTTTTTACTCTTTCAAAAATGAGATTTTCATCAAGTGGATATAATGTACGCAGGTCTATTACATCTACATGACCTGAAAAATTTTTCGCAGCTGAACGAGCCCAATACACCCCCATTCCATAAGTTACAATGCAACACGATTCTCCAGTATTTATTTTTTCTTTATCAGCTTGTATAATCAACGCAGCTTTACCCAGTGGCAACTGATAATCTCTGGATGGCTCAATTGTTTTTGCTTCTTCAGTACCTGGTACTTTACTCCAGTATAATCCTTTATGTTCCAACATTATTACCGGATTAGGGTCAAGGAAAGCCGCTTTCATCAGGCCTTTCATATCTGCCGCATTGGATGGGTACACTACTTTAATACCTTTAATAGATAATAAGGTAGTCTCAATACTTCCACTATGATATGGCCCACCACCGCCGTATGCGCCAATAGGAACCCGTATTACTGTTTGAACAGGGAACTTACCGCAACTCAAGTAACAGGATTTTGAGATCTCAGTAACCAGTTGATTAAACCCTGGATAAATATAATCGGCGAACTGTACTTCAACGATTGGCTTAACTCCTACCGCACTCATGCCCACCGTTGAACCAATAATATAAGCTTCCTGAATGGCTGTATTAAACACCCGTACATCGCTAAATTTTTCGGCCAGGGTTGCTGCTTCGCGAAAAACACCCCCCAACCGCCTGCCCACATCCTGCCCATATAACAAAGCTTCCGGATAGTCTTCCATGATTTCCCTGATGGCAAACAGCGCCGCATCTACCATAATTATTTTCTCTCCGCCGGGCGGCAAGCGTTGTCCTTTTTCTTCGGTAACAGGTGTAGGTA
Organism: Niastella sp.; assembly: GCA_036379015.1. Taxonomy (GTDB): domain Bacteria; phylum Bacteroidota; class Bacteroidia; order Chitinophagales; family Chitinophagaceae; genus Niastella. The sequence continues at coordinate 1,060 of DASUVL010000069.1, read as the reverse complement.
CAAAAACATGATCCGTTATAGTAGCTGGGTCAGGTTCTGGTGATTGCACTGCTTGTTGAAACTGCCGGCTCACTTCTTCTTGAGTTTCTTTTTCAATGCTTATCAACTTTTGCTCATCGATACCATGACCTAATAAACGTTGCCGCAGTTTTGGGGCAGGATCGTTCAGGGCATGTTTCTCCAAATCCTGTTGTGACCGGTAAAACTCTTTTCGCACCCCGCTGGTATGATGCCCTAACAAAGGCACTTTTGCCTGCACCAGATATGGCGTTCTTTGCTGCCGTACATATTGCACAACGCGATGCATAGCATCAAAACTTTCTTCGAAATTACTCCCGTCAATCCGCACCCGATCTAACCCCGGAAAACCACCGGCATAGTCAAAGGCATCCATAACCCGTACTTCTTCTGCACTGGCGCTTATGCCCCAACTGTTATCCTGCACCAGGTAAATCACCGGCAGCTTTTTTAATATGGCAAATTGAAACGCTTCACTTACCTCGCCTTCTGTTACGCTGGCGTCGCCCAATGAGCAAATCACCACCGGCATTTCACCATTAAGCCCTTTTATTAATTTATCTGAATTAATTTGTTCGAGGTACTGAATACCCTGCGCTACTCCGGTAGTAGGAATTACCTGCATACCGGTTGCACTGCTTTGGTGTATGATAGTTGGCTTATCAGCACCGCGGTAGTTAGGATGAGAATAATATTCACGTCCCCCGGTAAAGATATCATCTCGTTTGGCCAGCAGCTGCAACATTAACTGATAAGGTGAAAAACCTAGTCCCAGTAAGATACTTTCATCGCGATAATACGGGCTTATATAATCACAGGGCAATAGCTGAAAGGCGGCTGCCAATTGAATGGCTTCATGCCCACGGGAGGTGGAATGAACGTATTTACAAACGGCACGGTTTGCTTCATAGGTGTCGGCCATGGCTTTGGCTGTGCACATAAGGCGGTAGGCCTTCAATAAAATATCGGTATGCATCATAGTTAACCGACAAAAATAATAATAACAAATGTTAGTTTGGAAGAAAAAAATGGAAGAAGAAGG
>DASUVL010000068.1:0-7482 GCA_036379015.1 Niastella sp. | reverse complement strand
AGTAAGAAAATGGTATTTTTTATCCTGTCGGGAAATGAGGCGGACTCTACATTAAGTACGTTTGCTGCTTTTTGTACAAAATATAAAGACAGTGCTGTTGTGTTTGGGGTCTTATCAATAGAAGATGGTTATAGTGAAGGTAGTAAAGTGGTGGTAAAAGATCGCTTTAAAAGCAAATGCCCGGGCATTGTACTTACCGAAGGCATGTATACAAGGATGGCGTCGACCGGTCAATCAGAACTAATGCAATGGTTAACACATGCCGAAAAAAATCACCATGGTGATCAGGATGTAACCGGACCGGGCTGGAAATTCTTTGTTGATGAAACAGGCATGCTGTACGCCGGAATGCCTCCGCGGTTAGTGCTTACATCACCTTTTATTCAACGGATTATGAGCAAGCCAGTAAGGCAACTGCCCCAAGCGCAAGCTGCGCCATTGCAAAAGAAAGCAAACTGAATGAGGGGTAACAGATGATCCTAATCTTATTATAATATGAAATCTTTCCTGATGATACATAGAAAATCTTTGTGGCTGGTATGCTTCATAAGCTTCAGTTTATTGAGCATCACCAATAGTGCATTTTCTCAATTCAGGTTATGGAACCCCAACCATGCTGTAGGCGTAGTTAGCGGTAATACCCATTACGTGTATAATCAAACGCCCGATCAGTTGGTTGAGATCTATTCGGCAGGCATTCCATCTGCGGGGCAAACGTATCAGTGGTGGAGTAGTACCACGCCAACTGATGCGGGTTTTGCCATGATCTCCGGGGCGCAGCAAAGTAGTTACACACCGGGGCCGCTTACCCAAAATAGGTGGTTCAAAAGGCAAACCACCAACATATTCGGGGCTTCTATTTTCTCCAATGTGATAAAGCTAAGTGTTGTTTCTGCGAATTGGGAAGACCACAATTATATCCGGGAGCATGATGTGCGAATAACCGGTGTTACTACCTGGCAGGCGGTTGACCAACTAGCTGTTGGCGACAAATTGCAAACCACCACATATATAGATGGGTTGGGCCGTTCGGTTGAAAAGATAAGCCGTGAAACAGCTACTCCGGCCACACCGGGTGGTCTTTGGGGCGATGTGATTCAATTTTCGCAATATGATCAGTTTGGCCGGGAATCCCAACAATACCTGCCTTATACCACCACAACGGCAATTGGAAAATATAAAACAGCTCCACTTACCGAGCAACCACAATATTATACAAACGTATACAATGAATCGTCAGCTTATGCATCTCTTCAGTTCGATAAAAGCCCGTTAAACAGGGTAGAGACAGTGAAAGCGCCTGGTTCTGTCTGGGCCAGTGCTATCGGAGAAACTGCTGTGTACGATATGAACAGCGCTGCTGATAATGTACAGATATTTACAGTAGATTATATCCAGGGCACCCCACCTGTTAACAAAGGCGCCTACGCCCCCAATTCCTTATATAAATCAATAACTACTGATGAAAACGGAAAGTCGGTTATAACATATATTGATAAGTCAGGGGAATTGATTCTAAAGAAAATGCAGATCGATGATGTGCCATCTGCTGCGCATGTTGGTTGGATATGCACCTATAGTGTATACGATGACAAAGGTTTGTTACGTTATCAGTTGCAACCCGAAGCGGTCAAATACCTGGATAGTCACAACTGGTCTTTTGCCGGAACAGATGGAACGCAGGTGTTGAATGAATTGTGTTTTCAATATAATTATGATGACAAAGGAAGATTGATCTGGAAAAAATTACCAGGAGCGGCGTCATTAAATATGTTGTACGATGTTCGGGACCGGTTGGTTTTTACCCAGGATGGCAATCAGGCTTCTTTGTCAACACCTCAGTGGACAGCCGATTTGTACGATGCATTAGACAGGCCTGTTGCTACAACTTTATATAATACCACAAAAACAATTTCCTCTTTACAGACTGATATCAAAAATTCAGTAAATACTATAACAACTGTTACAACCACAGCACAGGGATACACGGTAAATGCCTCCACATACAATAATCCTATTGCTAATAGCGAACTTAATAATACTGCTGTTACTGCTGTTGTAAAATACCTGTTTTACGATGATTAGTCGTTTGCAGCAGCAAAACAATTCAACACAGGATTTACTAATTTATCAGCTTATAGTACTTCCGATCCCAATGTATTGTCCATTGTTGCTTCAAAGCGTACGCTAAGTATGCCAACCGGCAGTATGACCCGGGTGCTTGGGGCCGCTACTTTCTTGTCGGCTACCAATTACTACGATGAAAAAGGACTGCTCATACAAAGCCTGGAGGATAATATCAAAACAGGTACGAATATCACGACTCTGCAATATAATTTTGATGGACGCATAATGAGTACCTGTTCCGATCATACGACAACCGGTACGGGTTTTAGCCACTTTATTACACTTACCAAAAATAATTTTGATAAACTGGGCCGGGTTACAGCTGTTCAAAAACAATTTGGTAGCAATGCTTTTAAAACTGTTGCTACGTATGATTATGACGACATCGGCCGGATAAAAACCAAACATTTCGATCCCGATTACACCGCTATAAATGGACGAACTGGTAGTGGCCTGGAATCGCTGGAATATAGCTTTAATATCCATAACCAGATAACAGGCATCAATAAAGATTATGCGCTTAAAAACCCAGCAAACTATAACAAGTGGGAGCATTTCTTTGGCCTATACCTGGGCTTCGATAACAAGGACAATGTGTTTACCAAATCGCAGTTAAATGGCCAGGTTACCGGCCTATTATGGAATACGCAAGGAGATGATGCACAACGTAAATACGATTATACATACGATAATGCCAACCGGCTGATAAATGCTGCCTTTAGCGAACAAAAACGCCCTGGTGATGGCTGGAGCAACTCTAAGATGGATTTTTCGGTTACAGGTACCAGCGGAAAAATAACGTATGACCTGAATGGTAATTTGTTGAACATGTTACAAAAGGGGGTGATGCCTGGTACGGCAGCGCCAATAACGATAGATGAATTGAGTTATACCTATGCCTCTTATAGCAATAAGCTTCAAAGTGTAACCGACCAAATGCTAACAACAAACGTGAATGGCCTGTCGGGTGATTTTAAAGATGGCAGTAACGGAACGGCTCCCGACTACGTATACGATAACAATGGCAATGTGGTGATAGATCTGAACAAAAATGCAAAGGACCTTGAAAATGTAGTGGGGGCCAATGGCATAAGTTATAATTACCTGGATAAGCCGGAAAAAATACACATTGCCGGAAAAGGAACCATCAGGATTGTATACAATGGAGATGGCCAAAAACTGCAACGGGCCTTCATACCCGAATCGGGCAGTGCGGCTACCATTACCTCCTATATCAATCAGTTTGTATACCAGGAAACCAGTTCTGTTACCACTACAACGGCACCACCTTTCTCCACTAGTGGGGGAATGCTATCGTATATTGGTTTTGAAGAAGGCCGCATCCGGGCAATAACACCTACTAACAGCACCCAGGACGGTGGCCTGGATGCCATGGCTATCAATGGTAATATAACATTACCCGATGGGCGGATGGGCGTGTTTGATTATTTTGTAAAAGATTACCAGGCGAATGTGCGGATGGTATTGACTGAAGAAACACACAGCGCTCATAATACGTGCACGATGGAAACCAGCCGGAGCACGGCTGAGGTTCCCATATTCGGTCAAAGCGGCGGGGCCAATGAAGTAGAATCAACCCGCTATCCAAAACCCTCCGGATGGCAAAACGCCAACCTGGGCAGTTCGGTTAGCCGGTTGGGTAACAATGCAGGTCACAACATGGGACCCAATACCTTGCAAAAAGTAATGGCCGGCGACCAGGTAAGCGCCACTGTGCAATATTATTATGTTGTAACAGGTGGTGGCAGCAATCCCAATTTGGTCAGTACAGTACTATCCAGCCTGGCGCAAGCCATTACAGGCGGTGGTGCTGCTACCAGTATGGTAAAAGCAAATGCCACCGGTATTACGAATCAATTAAATGGTACTTCCGGATTTATAAATGCCGTACAACCTGCTGGCGGTGGCGGTAGGCCACAGGCCTACTTAACCATTTTGTTTTTCGATGAGCGTTTTAATTTTATAGAAGCGGCCGATGGAGGCGTGGTACAACAACAGGTGGGCGCCTCGGGAAGTGACCCGGCCCCAATTGGTTTGGGAGCTGTTAAGGCACCGAAGAATGGGTATGCGTTCGTATATGTAAGCAACCAAAACGATGAGGATGTATACTTCGATAACCTGAAAGTGGGCATTACAAGAGGTAACATTATTGAAGAGAATCATTATTATGCTTACGGATTAAGAATTGCAGCCATCAGTAGCCGTAAAGCAGGCGATATAAATGAAGGAAAATTAAAGAATGATTATCTTTATAACGACAAAGAGCTCTTTGATGATGCCGATTTGAACTGGTACGACTATGGCTTTAGGAATTATGATGCGCAAATAGGAAGGTTTCCTCAACTGGACCCGCTTACTGACATGTACCCTATTTTAACCCCTTATCAATATGCCATTTGTGATCCTATTACGAATATTGATGTAGATGGTTTGGCAGGTGGAGGTGCAGTGGGTGCGGCTGTAGGAGCAGGAGGCGACGTTTTCCAGGGTAGTAAAACTATTATGCAGGCTACGGTAATAGTAACAGCGATTAGGACAGTCAAAGCTGCAGAAACAGCTACTACACTGACCAGTTTGGCTCTAAGTATAACAAGTATTAGTATACAGACTGCTGTTACTACCGCTAACATCGTAAATTGTAAAATTAATACACTTCAAGTCGGTGGAAATCCCCCTTTGCAGGTTACAACTCAGCAATTGCTTGCCATATTTCCTAACGCAAATAAAAACCTGTTAAACGGTCTTGCAGAAACGTTAAATACTTATATGGCAGGTTTTGGAATTGATAATGAACTGGAGTTGGCACATTTTCTGGCACAAGCTGGTCACGAAACGGGTGGATTTAAAAAAGGTGCTTCAACAGAAGGATTTGAGTATAAGCTTGATCGTGCAAAGAAGGTCTTCGGTAAATATTTTGTACATATTACTGATGACGCAATTCAGGCATGTATAAATAAACCTCAAGAGTTTGCTAGCTACGTATATGGGAATAGAAATGGTAATGGGCAAGAAATAACGGGCGATGGTTATAAATATAGAGGGCGTGGAATATACCAATTAACCGGCAAAAGTAACTATAAGGCATTTACTGATTTTTACAAGAAAGTGTTTAAGGAAGATGTGGATTTTGTTGCCCAGCCAGAACTTGTTGCAAGTAATATAAAGTATGCCGTAATAAGTGCTTTGTGGTATTTTAATTCAAATACCCGGAAAATTAAATTGTCGGGAACTGCTGCATGTGTAACAGAAGTGTCAAAGGCGGTTAACGGAGGTCTTAATGGGTTGGCTGATAGGCAAACTATTTTTAAGCGTGCTTTCTATGTATTAATATTGCAGCCTTTAATTACTTCATATATCAACACATTTTTTCTATGAGTAAGATAAAGTTTTTGTTTTTATTTATTATTGGTGTTACAGTGACAATGAAAATGTTAGCTCAGCAGAATAAAAATTTGAATTCTAAAATGCAATCTTCCAGCATTAATGAGAAAATGCTGATAGGGAGCTGGTATTCTGAAGATGATAAAAAGTATGTAATAGTTTTTAAAAATTCGAAATACTATATTGAATATTATGATAATAAGGTGGTTGATACAACCTTCTATAAATTGTCAAAGTCTTGTAATTTGAGTGATACTACAAAGAGTTTGACTTTAACTAATGCATATTTATTGTTGGGCAATTCAATACGTTCCTTGGATCAATGTAATGAGGTTTTAAATCTAAATAAAAATACCTTAAGTTATCGGAACAATGAGACGGGAAAATTGCATGTTTTCAACAGACTTTTTAAGTGAGAAAAAGAAGATCCACAAATTTAAAAATTATGTTTTTTAGAAAATTATTCGTACCCAAAATTTCATTCCTCTATGGCGTTTTAATATTGGGCCTTGCCTGCAACACACCATCTGGTCATAACAAAACGCAAAAGGATAAAAGTCAGCGAGAAGGGTCCACAGAAACCGATAGTAAAGACGGTGCCCTCAGTTTACATTTGAATTTACAACCCGGCTCAAAGTACTATTACATCATCAATAATGAATATGAGATAGCATTGGAGGCAGGCGGTAAAAACATCAGCAATAAGAATAAATCGGATGTGGACCTCACGTATGATATTCAAAAAGACAGCGCTGGTAATTATTTATTGCAAATGCATTACGAAAAAATACACCTGTATACCAAATCGGGTGATAAGGAGTCGGAGATGGATGCCGACAATGCAAGCGCTACATTTGATCCGGTAGAGAAGATGCTTGGTATTTTAAAAACTACGAGTATTACGGCTGTTATAAGTCCTGCCGGAAAAATAATGGGCATCACCGGGTATAAAGAACTGGGTGAAAAAATTATAGCAGGCCTGAATATCACAGATGTACAGGCGAAAAATATGGCCCGGGAAAAGTGGGATAAGGTAATTGGGGAGGGCCTGATAAAAAAGAATATTGACCAGGCATTCCACCTTTTTCCTGATTCGGCCATTCAGGTGGGGGATACGTGGAAAGTTCAATCACAACAAAAAGGAGATATCCCGCTGAATGAAACTTCCAACTATAAACTAAAAGATATAAATGATGGGATAGCGTATATTGAATCGGAAGGTCAATTGGCGAGTGATAAAACAGCAAACAATGTAATGGGATATGAGGTGACTGGTAACCTGCAGGGCAATCAAACAGGTGAATATGAAGTAGATGCGGAAACCGGCATGTTGTTAAAAAATAAAGTAACTGCTAAGGTAGAAGGTTCCTTTCAGACAATGGGCCGGGAAATACCGGTTATTATAAAAACGATAGTTAAAATGGCTGGAAAAAAAATAAGGTAAAAAATTGCAGGCAGACTAAGGTTAAAGAATTTTGGAACTTTTACTTAGCCATTGTGATTTAAGAACAACTTGATTACATCTTTAGTAAGTTTTGTATTGGGAAGTAATTATATATAAGACCAAAGAGAATTTCTTACGCGGAGGAAATTGAAAGACTTAAATCAACTCCATAGGAGGATGAAATGGTGTGCCCCGTGCCTCTCTTTATAATTCCTAACTGATCACTTAAGTTTAAACATTAGACGGCTAGGTATTGAGGTAATTGAATCAATGCATTTAGGTAAACAATACCCTTCAAGTAAAAGGTGAATTGCACACTTATCGTTAAAATCAACGCATCTATTGCCAAAAACTGCACGAAAAAAAACCTTTTTGGCGTTAACAACTTTCCTGTTTAGTTTTAGAATGAAAATTGTTTGTCATTGTTCATTTACGGGTATTGCTGGAATATTGATTCCTGTAATGCCTGCGACCAAACCTTATCTAATGCCAAAACGATTGCTTATCCT
>DASUVL010000067.1:0-16248 GCA_036379015.1 Niastella sp. | reverse complement strand
GATCATTCATCAAACATTTGAAGACGCTGTGCAAAGAGAGCTGGGTTTGCAAGAACCACTCGCGTTATTGCAATCATTATGGCAGCAGGCACCCGATGCAGATACAAACAAACGACGGCTTGTTTTTCAAAAACGGTTAATGCAGTTTACCGGTCCAGTCACCGCCAAGGGTGTGGAAGACACTACTTTTTACGTATATAATGCCTTGTTAGGACATAATGAAGTAGGGGATACGCCGGCTGTAGATCAATATTCAGTTAATCACTTTCATCAATGGATGTTACAGCGTCAGCGGGAATATCCTTTTTCGTTGAACGCTACTTCCACGCACGATACCAAACGGGGAGAAGACGGACGCATCCGGTTAAATGCGTTGACGTGGCAGGCCACATACTGGCAGCAGCTTATTGAACACTGGCGGCTGATCAATGTAGATTGTAAAGATGTCTGGAATGATCAGAAAGCGCCTACTTTACAGGACGAGTATTTTATTTATCAAAGCCTGGTGGCCGGGTTTCCGGAAGATGAACAAGTAACAGACGAATACATTACCCGGCTGAAAGATTATTTTATAAAATCGGTACGCGAAGCAAAACTTTATACCAACGGGCAACAACCTGATGAGGCGTATGAAAAAGCTGGTTGCGATTTTATTGAAAAGATATTATGTACCCAGCATGATTTTTTAAAAAGCTTTCAGCCCTTTTTGAAAACCATTCTTGCCTACGCTCATGTTTTCTCGCTCACTCAGGCGTTGATCAAGGTTACCGCGCCGGGTGTTCCTGATATTTACCAGGGCAGTGAATTGTGGAATACCAGTTATGTAGATCCCGATAACCGCCAGCCGGTTGACTTTGTAAAACGAAGAAAATATTTACAAAAACTCAGGGAGCTGGAAACGCAGGGCATACATGCTGTATACAGTTATATTACCTGTGAAAAAGAAGAAGGTCTGGAAAAACTATATGTTACATGGAAAGCACTGCAATGCCGAAAGAACAACGCATCGCTTTTTTTACAGGGCAGTTATATCCCCATCTATGCTTCGTGGGACTGTGGCATTATTGCCTATGCCCGCCAATACAAACAGCAGTGGGTGCTGGTTGTAGCCCCCATATCAGATAATATGTTATCAGCCAAAGGAAAAGCGTTAACGGCCGATGCCTGGTTAGTATTACCAACCAATGCACCCATGCGTTGGAAAAATGAATTGACGGGAGAATCGATCTTTGTTGATAACAGTTTGCCACTTCATCTAATAAACAATGTATTCCCGGTTGCTTTGCTGACTGGTGATTCGGTATAAGCTACGACCTGGCTAAGTTCAATAGCAATTTCCTGATCATGCTGAAAAGTTTTCAAAAAAGAAGGCTAAGAAAGATTACAATTCTGAGATAGGGTAAACACAAATTTTAATATCATGTCAGCTACCGCTTGTTATTTGATCAACTCCTGTAAAGTAGTTTGAAGTTCCTCTCCCCGAATATTTTTGGCAACGATTTTTCCTTCTCTGTCGAGCAGGAAATTCTGCGGGATCGACTTTACGTCGTATAGTTTGGCTACCTCGTTGTTCCAAAATTTCAGGTCAGATACATGGGTCCATTGCAATTGATCATCGTGAATGGCCTTAAGCCATTTCTCTTTTTGGCCGGGGCGGTCAAGGGAAACGCCCAGTACAGTAAAGTCTTTTTCTTTATATTTTTTAAAGGCGGCCACTACATTAGGGTTCTCGGCCCTGCAGGGACCACACCAGCTGGCCCAAAAATCGATCAATACATATTTGCCTCTGAACGAAGTAAGGCTGACTGGTCGCCCTAGTGTATCATTTTGAGTAAAGGCAAAGGCGGGCTGTCCGATCTGCAACTTCTTTGCCGTCCTGATCCTGTTAGCGAAAGAAATACCGGATGGCAGTTTTTTCACTTCCGGTCCTAAAAGATCATATACAGGTTGAGCCTTTTTAGGATCGATTGAACTACCGGCATATTTAGCAAGCGCATACAAGGACACGGGCGATCTCTTCCCATGTTTACGCACAAAGTCCTTATACACCTGCTCATCAATCAACTCCTCTAATGAATCAATTTGTTTACGTATTATTTTTCCTGCTACGGAATTCCTTTCTTTTCGTGCCTTGCTGTATTGAATATATAGATCTTTAATGGATGGGTCATATACTGCTAGCTTCGTTTGCAAAACAAGGTAGTCTTTGTGTGAAGAAGAGCCTGATACATCCGTTTCGGCGAGTGAATTCTTTGCCACAGCCGTTAGCTTTCCTGGTTCTATGTACAAATTATAATTGTCACGTTTATTGGAGGTGTGATGTTTGTCATTGCCTTGAGCGGTAGGAACTACACGTAGTTGGGCTAATACAGGTTCATCGATAGTGGTTTTAAATATGACAACCTTTTCTTTACCGATGGTTGCGCTATCGGTGTATCTGACCTTGCTGACCGTATTGTAATATGTAAAGAACACCTTCTCCACAGGATAGGTTAACCGCGATAAGTCTACGGTAAGAGACAAATTATCTATGGATCTTTTATTGTTCTGGGCGTTTGCGCTGAGGAAAATGGCTGCCAGAACTGTAAAGGTGGTTCCTTTTAAATGTAGCGTTCTCATGGCTTAGGTAGTTTACCTTCATAATTTAATATGTCCGGGATCGTTAGCGCCGGACCCGTAATACAACGGTAATTACTAAGCTACGAAAAAATGTTAGTCAAATCGGTGCTGCTGGAATTAGTGGGCTGAAATTGCGGTATACGGGGGGCTTTATGCAGTTGATAAATTATCAATAATTATTGTTTGTTAATTCTTGACACAGGAGAATTAACCGGCGAATAATAGGGTGAATAATTATTGTAGCTGTTTCTGCTTACGCCAATGCTACCGGAGATAGAAAATGTCCTTTCGGGGTTGATATACATTAGTCCGATTTGTGCAGCCGGATTAATGCTAAAATTATTGTTGTTGCCGTTCATGAAACTATTGCTCTTGTTAATGCCCGGTTGATAAAATGCGCTGTTGGAATTGAAAAAAGTAGGGGCCACAGAAACGCCCGCGAAGGCGTATAGGTTATCGGTTAACCGCCGGTTAATTTGTAACCCTACGGGTGCCGATAAAAAGGTACCGCTTCCTCCATTAAAAGCAACAAAGCCTGATGAAATGCTGGCATATTTGGTGACAAACCATTTCTTTCGAAGGTTATTGGAGTCGGCTACCTGGTTAAAGTGTTGGAAGGCAGGTTGCATGCCATTCATAGACCCAAAAGTCAAAGGAGACTGAGCCTTTACAGCCCCAGCGGATATTAAAATCGCAGCAAATAGGATTGTCCGTTTCATCTGCATAAAGATAAGGTTCCTTTTTAATAAATATTGCTAATATAAGTCTTAATATGCATGCCTGGGCTTGTATTAACATTTTACAAATCTGTACACTAATTGTTCGTTTTCGAACACTTTATAAACCGCTTTTTCCTAAATGCAAGCTGGTTAAGGGGGTTCGTGATTGGCACAACCGTTGAGACTGGCTGGGGTGAGCCTGGATTGGATGAGGGATGTTTTTAGGGAGAATCACTTACCTCAATGGCAGTACATGTTTAAAATATACGTCAAAACAGCTTTCCGGTTTTTGCAAAAGAATAAAACGTTCAGTTTTATTAATGTTATTGGGTTGGCAATCGGTACATTATGCTGCCTGTATATTATTTTATATGTGCAGGACCAATACAGCTACGACAAACATCATCGTAATGTACAGGATATCTATCGTATCAATACTATTTGGACTGCTCAGAACGATAAGGGCAACTGGGCAACGGTTACAGCCCCTGTTGCGCCAGCTATGAAAAATGATTTTCCCGAAGTGGAAGAATATGCCAGAGTTATCCCCGGGGTGGGCATGGATCATCATTTGCTTCGCTACAAAGAAAAATCGTTGTATGAAAATGATGCAGTATTTGCAGACTCAACCCTGTTCCGGATGTTCAATTTCCATTTTGCGAATGGCAATCCGGAAACTGCATTATCAGCTCCTTATACGATTGTATTGATGAAACCCATTGCTGACAGACTTTTTGGACGTGAAGATCCTATCGGCAAAATGATACAGGTAAGTAATCGTGGAACGCATGATTTTACAGTAAGCGGTGTAATTGATGATGGTTTTGGTAAATCGCATATACGTGCCGATTTTTTTATGTCAATGAACAGTGGTGGTTATGGCGCTTATTTTAACCACAATGAATCGTGGACCGGCGACAATTATATTATTTCTTATGTGAAGTTGCGTTCCCATACCAACGTTGCTGCTTTGGAAAACAAATTTCAGGCTTTTGTAAACAGGCATGCCCAGGCACAATTGAAAAGTGCGGGAATGAAAAAGCAGTTTTATCTTCAACCGGTCAGCCAGATCCATACCACAACCGGCTTCAAAGGGTTGGAGTTATCAAAGCCGGTCAATCCCGTCTTTTTGTACGTTTTAATACTGATCGCTGTTTTAATACAGATCATTGCCTGTATTAATTTCATGAATCTGTCCACTGCACAGGCTGCAAAACGGGCAAAGGAAGTTGGCGTAAGAAAAGTGATCGGTGCAGGTAGAGCAGATCTGATCAAGCAGTTTCTTGGTGAATCGTTTTTGCTTTCATTAACCGGCGTGCTGATCGCTTTTCCATTATTGATTGTATTGCTTCCCTGGTTAAACCAGATCACCCAGGCGGATATTCAGTTGAAATTTCTTTCCGATTACCGGTTATGGCTGCTGCTTGGCGGCATTATAGCACTAACCGGGTTAGCGGCGGGTAGTTATCCTGCATTTTATTTATCTGCCTTCAAAGAGATAAAAGTAATTAAAGGAAATTTTACCAGTCATATTTCGGCAGCAGGGATCAGGCGCTCACTGGTGGTGTTTCAATTTATGTTGTCAATTGTTTTGATCACTGGTATCATTGTTATTTATAGCCAGTTACAGTATATAAAAAATAAGGATCTTGGTTTTGATCAAAGCCAGAAAATTGGTTTTGTTTTTCACACAGACGAAGCCGTTGCTAATATACCTGGCTTTGTAAATGATCTGCGGAATGTAGCAGCAATAAGTTCTGTAACCAGAACAGATAATATACCGGGTCAGGAAGTGCTTTATGACCTGCATCTTTTTCGGGAGGGCGGAAATATAGCCGCTGCTCCTGATGCAAGCGTTATTGAAGCAGATGAAAATTTTATAAAGACCACTGGTATCAAACTCGCAGCAGGCAGTAATTTCAGGCCGCTCGATTCTGGAAAAATCATCATTAATGAAACATTCGCAAAAACATTAGGGCTACGTGTTGACCAGGCGCCAGGCACAAAACTATTCACGGAATTTGCGAATGGTGAACAGACGGGTTTTGAGATCGCAGGTGTGATGAAGGATTATAATTTTAATTCATTGCGTGATGAAATAAAGCCCTTATTTATCCGGTATAAAGGAAGCCATGTGCCAAATGTTCTCATCAGCACAAACAGCAGCAATTATAAAACATTGCTTGGAAAAATAGCTGCTATCTGGAATAAGCATTTTCCGGGAGTTCCATTTGAATACCAGTTCGTCGACGAAGAAGTGCGCAAACAATACCAGGCTGAAATTACCTTATCAAATATCATCAATTCGTTCACCTTGATGGCTATTTTCATTTCCTGTTTAGGATTATTCGGATTGACCGCATTCAGCGCTGAACAAAGAAGTAAAGAAATAGGCATTCGAAAGGTATTAGGCGCAAGCGTTTCCAGTATCGTTCGGCTTTTGTCAAAGGATTTTTTAAAATTATTAATCGTTGCCATTGTAATTGGGTTGCCAATTGCCGGCTGGGTTCTGCATAAATGGCTGCAAAATTTTGCATACAGGGTCAATATAAGCTGGTGGATGTTTGCCCTGGCAGGCCTGATCGCTGTTTCAATTGCGCTGATAACGGTAAGCTTTCAGGCAATAAAAGCAGCAATGGCAAACCCGGTGCAGCGTTTAAGATCGGAATAAGCGTATTATAGATGGTTATTGTAATTCCGGCAATCTTGCGCTAGTTAAGGGGGTACTAACTAGTCAGTTTTCCCGGTTTTTCTTACCTTCATAGCCTTCTGTAGATTTCCCAACCAATTTCAGTTCATCAGGTCATCCCGGGCTTCCAATAACTAAACTGTATCATCTTATGATGATTAACTGTTCCTTCCTCCCGGTGTTTTATGAACATCACCAGTGTATAAAAGCTGGCAAGCCTTCGCCGCACTTTATGGATTTTATGTCTATTGAAGTTATCTGGATGAGTTTTTATGGTTTGGGGAAATTTGAAACATACCAGTTTATGTATGAACAATGCTCCGGCATTACACATTTACAGGAATGGATGATTAACCTGAAAGGAGAAGAACAGATCCTTGAATCATCTGCAGCCTTTGATCAGTGGGTAAAACAAAAGCCGGTCAATACAGATACTGCAAATACAAAGTACTCCATACTTAGTGAAGCCCAATTACAAACTTGGCAACAGCAAGGGTATATTAAAGTAAGTAACCTGGTGAACGAACAGTTATGCGACGCCGTTTGCCAGCTTATCTGCACGCGGTTAGATGCGGATCTTTGCTCTCCGGAGACCTGGTATAACAGTCATCCTGACTGGCATGGATTAATGTTACAACTGTACCAGGATGAAAGCATCCATGCTATCAAAACACTTCCTGGCATCCGGCAGTTATTCACTGAGTTGTACGGCACATCCAATATAATCGCCAACACAGAGAAGGTAAGCTTTAACCCACCGGAAACTGCCGCCTGGACATTCCGTCACAATAAACTTCACTGGGATATTGACTTTAAAAAACCAGATCTGTACTACATCCAGGGCCTGGTTTACCTTAATGATGTTCCGGAAAACAGAGGTCCTTTAACAGTAGTGCCTGGTTTTCATCATCAATTTGAAGACTGGATAAAAGCATACCCCGATCCTAACGAAGCACAACAAGTGATGCAAAATACATGTACTGCCATACCAGTACCTGGGAAAAAGGGAGATATTGTCCTCTGGCTGCAAACATTGCCGCACGCCGCCAGCGCTAATCATTCCAGCAAGCCCAGGTTTGTTCAGTATATCAGTTTTTCAAAATTGTAAATACTACCAGGGCTTAGTCATTAAGGGTCATACTCGGCTAGGCTCATGATTGTTTCAGCACATAAATACTGACGCCGGTTTCACCTATTTGCTGGTTTTCCTGCTGTATGCACCAGGGTAGCAGCCGGTCGATGAACGGTATAGCCATCAATCGCTGTGGTGTGCTGAGAATAATGAGGGTTCCTTCTTGTAAGAAGCGGGTGAGTACATGGGAGAGGGTATCAAACTCAGCCGGATCATAATTGATATCGCTCAGCAATAATACATCCGGATGCAGGTCGTCAGGCAGTTGATGCCAGTCCAGCAGACGGCTTTCTATATTGTTAAAGCGGTTGTGATTGATCACCTGCTGTAACAACTGCACGGCTTCTTCAGACTGGTCGCTGACGCAGACTTTTTTAGCCCCTAACCCTGCTGCTACCAGCGAAGGCAAGCCGAGGCCTGCCGCCAGTTCCAGCACTTGCTTGTCAACAACATAATCGTGGTGGTTGTCCAGGAAGGTACTGAGTGTGGTAGCCGCTGGCCAGATCTGCGCCCAGTATGGAAAAGGAACTGCGTAACCCTGCTGCAACAGTCGTTCGTAATTTGTTTTTACTACTGACGGTACAGGTATCAACAGCTCCAGGCTCATTCTTTTGAATGGGAGACAATGCACTTCAAGGGTGGCATTGATAAATAGTATGTTGTCAGCAGGTGTTTGCATGCAGTGGTAAAATCAGCGCAATTTAGCGCAGTTTCTTATCATGTGTTTGCGAATCTTACGGTTAACTGCAAAAAATAGTATATGTAACTATTGTTATTACTTACAATTATACAATTCATCAGAACCAGTTTGGCGAAGGGGCTGCCACTCATCACATTTTTTTACGGTTGTTAATTGGGGTTTTTAAATTGTAAATAAATTGCCCATGCCCCAATCAACTATCCATGTAGTTATCCTTAGCTTACTATTACCCTTCGCTGTTGCTGCACAGGAAAAAGGAGTACATTTCGAACATGCGCTTTCCTGGACGGAGGTGAAGGCCAAAGCAAAGGCAGAGAACAAGTATATCTTTGTGGATTGTTTTACCACCTGGTGCGGTCCCTGCAAGTATATGAGCACCGTTATTTTCCCGCAGGAGGAGTCGGGCGTTTTTTTTAATGACAAATTCGTAAACGTAGAAGTACAACTGGATACCACCGCCAAAGACAATGACCGCGTGAAAAGCTGGTATGCCGATGCACATGCTATCATGACTCAATATTCGATCAATGCCTTTCCTACCTATCTTATCTTTGCCCCCGACGGACGTGTGCTGCATCGCATTGTAGGCGGCAGTAATTCAGCCAAAATGTTCATCAATGTAGTGCAGGAAGCTTTTGATACCACCAAACAGTATTACACAAAGCTGGAGCAGTTTGAAAAAGGCAGGCGTGACAGTGCATTCCTCTGTCAACTGGCCTTGCAAGCCCACAAGGCCTATGATATGCCCACAGGTAAAAAGGTAGCGAAAGTCTTTCTGGCCAGTCAACCCAATCTTTTTACACCCGCAGCGCTTAACCTGATAAACACTTACACCACACAGTCGACTGACGAATACTTTGGCTTCCTTGCCGAACATGCCAGTGAAATAAACCAGGTGATAGGAGCCGGCAAGGCCGAAAAGAAAATACGGACCATTTTCCTGAACGAAGGCAACAGGCTCGCCTGGGACAAAAACCTCGTTCCCGATTGGAAAAGGGTCCAAAAAAAGATCGCCGCCAGACTACCCAGTGAAGCAGACGAAATAACGATGCGCATCAAAATTAACTATTACAATACCAAAAGGGACTGGCCCAAATTTGAAAAGGCTATTGTTTCCTACATGAAGCAATACAGCCATCTTATGAACGATGGAGATTTGAACAGTCTTGCCTGGAATGTTTTTGAGCATTGTTCAGATATGACATGCGTTTCACAGATCCTCGACTGGAGCAAGCAACTGAAAAACGCGAAGGACCCGGCTTTTCTGGATACCTATGCCAACCTCCTGTATAAGTTGGGAAAAACGGATGACGCCATTGCCCTGGAGCAGAAAGCCCACGACCTTAGCCCGGCCAATGAACGGTCTGGTTTCCAGTCAACGATCGATAAAATGAAGAAAGGGGAGAAGACCTGGAATTAAACGATCCCTATATAAAAAAAACTTTCTTCAAATTACTGCACGCCCGTTAGAATAAGAGTGCTAACGGGCGTGCAGTTCCATTATAATTCGTAACGTACGATTAGAGTATCGTACTGCATATTTGAACAATACTTATTGAACCTCGGGGTAACACTGACAAAAGCCTTCACGATATTTGATGCCTTTTTGTTTGCTATACACATTTGTAGTTTTCCGGAATTGTATGGTTGGTATTCTTTGTTGTTTCCATATTTATAGAATCCTAGTTTCTGAATAAAAGATGGTTTTGGAAAAATACGTGAAAAATACCCTCCTTATTCTGATTCAAATTTTTGTAATCTTGAAATCTGTATTTCTTTAATTAACAGCATCACGTTATCTAATTACGAATTAATATAGACAGAATGGAAAATAATAAATACAATAAATTTTATTCAAAGAAATCTGAAAGTGAATTAATAGGTCAATTGCGTTCTCATAGAATTACAGGTAATTCTATAGACGAAGAATGGTACGAAGCATTGAAAATACATCTTGCGGAAAGAGAGCTTTCAGATGAAGCAAGAAATATGCTTGATCACATTCTTTCTTCTGATCCGACAACATTAAAAAATGAAACGCAAACAGGACAAATACTTAATGAAACAGAGAAATTAAGCAAACAACTTTCTTTTACTGAAAAATATCCAGCTTTAAGAACTTTGTCAGGTGTTATCGCCTTCATTGGATGGACCGTGGCAATTCTGACACTCATAATTGTGATTACACTATTAAATAATTCTAGTGGGGCAGGCTCTTGGATTTTGCCAGTAGGGGTTCTTGGTTTAGGAGTAATATTGTTTATCGCATTGCTTGCGTATTCAGAAATAATAATAGTGTTTGTTGATATTGAAGAGAACACAAGGAAGGCTGCTGCGGCAAAATAAAACTGTGTACAAATTCCTGGCCGTTGGTGATAATTTTCCGACTATATAATAATTAAAGCCTTAGATAAAATTATTCCTGCTCCTTCATAAAACCCCACTTCTCCTCCAAACTCTCAATCAACCTATCAGTCATAAAATCCAGCATGGGAGTTATATCGTTGTCCGAAAGTTCAAAGCGTTTGTTGACGCTGCATCTTTTGGAGCTACAAAATCACGAAGTAATTTAATCGTCTGACCGTAGGTAAGTGTATTACCTTCCAGTTTGTTTGAATTGTAAGTAAAATCAAGTTTTACTTTTCTAAAGAAAGCATCATCCCAATCCTTCGGAGGCATTAACTGATCGATCTTGCCTTTAAGCGCCTCAATACGCTCTAGCTTCTCAGCAATATTCATTTTTTAAAATCTATTTCGTGGAGAAAGCCCTGCAGTCGGATGAGCAAAACTTAGGCCCGGATCATCCGACTACGGCAATAAAGTGTTCGAATCTGGCATTGGTGCTTCAAGACCTGGGTGATTATGCGGGGGCCAGGGAGTTGCTTGAAAAAGCTGTGCGTTCGAATGAGCGTAATTTCGGTCCCGACCATCCTAACACGGCAGTGAAGTATTCGATTCTTGGATTAATACTTAAAGACCTGGGCGATTATGCCGGGGCCAGGGTGCTACTGGAGAAAGCCGTTCGTTTCGCTGAGCAAAAAATTGGTCCCGATCATCCCACCACGGCAATCAGATATTCGAATTTGGCAGCAGTGCTTATAGAGATAGGCGATTATACCGGAGCCAGGGTATTGCTGGAGAAAGTCGTGTTTTCGACTGAACAAAACTTTGGCCTTGACCATCCTTATACTGCGGTGAGTTATTCGAACCTGGCAACAGTGTTTCAAAACCTGGGCGATTATACCGGGGCCAGGGTGTTGTTCGAGAAAGCCCTGCGGTCGCATGAACAAAATTTCGGTCCCGACCATCCCACCACGGCAGTGAGTTATTCGAATCTGGCAGTGGTGCTTGCATACCTGGGCGACTATTCCGGAGCATTGGAATTATCCCAAAAAAGCCTTTCAATTTTTGAAAAAGCATTGCCTGAAAACCATCCTTACTAAAAAAGCACAAAGTATTTATGATTCAATAAAAGCGGGTTTATAAAGGCGTGAAAACTGCGCTATGTCCTTTGGTTTGCAAACACAGATGGGTGTTTACAAACGGGATGAAAATAATTTTTCCGGTATAATTTCAAATTATAAATGGGGTATTTCTAATTTGAAACAGGTCATTTAGAATTTGAAATGGGTCGTTTTGAGTTGGGAATGGGTCGTTTTGAGTTGGGAATGGGTCGTTTTGAGTTGGAAATGGGGTGTTTTGAGTTGGGAATGGGATGTTTTGAGTTGGGAATGGGTCGTTTTGAGTTGGGAATGGGTCGTTTTGAGTTGGAAATGGATCATTTTGAGTTGGAAATGGGGTGTTTTGATGCAAACAATACTACCCCAGTATCATACTCAAACGGTAAAACACAGATTATAGTCAGGCCGAGGCCACTCGTTCTAGGTATAGTGTAAGTGGGTAAAATGTTGAGGGTGAATAACTTTGTACTTCTCTTGTTCAACCACCATTCAAAACCTGTATATATTTGCGGCCTATTAAACCCCAATCCCTATATGAAACACACAACCAGCTCCCGATCATAGCTTCGCCTTGAAATTAACTGTACCTGTCCATTTATGAGAACTTCTGCTAACCGTTTTTACCTGTTTGGTTTGCTTCTTGGCCTGTTGTGTAGTTGTGCTGCGTTTACCTCCATGGCGCAGACAACCGCTGACTTTTCCATCAACAAAAAAGAAGGCTGCATTCCGCTCAGTGGCGTAAACATTACTGACATATCCACAGGCGGAACTGTAGTGCGTCGTGACTGGGACCTGGGCAATGGCACCATTATCAACAATGGCGACGTCACCGTTGGTATCAACTATTTAACAGCTGGCACGTTTCCTGTTACCCTAACAGTTACTTTTTCTAATGGTGATATAAAGACCAAACAGGATGTGGTAACCGTACATCCAAAACCTGTAGCCGCTTTTACAGGTGATGACTTAGCTAGTTGTGCACCACACACCGTAAACTTCACCAACCAGGCCACTACAGCTACCGGCACCATCACCAATTACCTATGGGACTTTGGCGCCGGCGGTAGCTCCGGTCCCAATCCTTCCTTCATCTATAACAACAACGGAAATTACAATGTGTCGCTGATCGTAACCAATAACTGGGGCTGTACCAGCGATGCCGCTATTAAAACACAATACATTCAGGTATATTCAAAAGTTAATGCTTCTTTTACCATCCCGGCTAATTACAGTTGCGAAACGCCCTTCACCACCACCTTTGTAAACACCAGCACAGGCGGCGGCACTATAATTTATTTATGGGATTTTGGCGACGGCCAAACTTCAACCGATGCTAATCCTACCCATACCTACACCAACACCGGCGCTTACACGGTTACGCTCACTGCAAAGAATGGAACTAATTGTGTCAGTACTTCGGTTCGAACCAATGCCGTGCTGGCAGGCAAACCAACCGTTGGTATTACCGCGCCGGATACCGTATGTTTCAACACCACTACTGTGCTATCTGGTAACATTACGCCTGCGGCTTTTATCTCCACTGTGAAATGGTTGTTTCCTGATAACAATCAAACACAGTTTGGGCAGAACGTTTCACATACTTTTACGACGCCCGGCGATTACGATATTCGGATGATCGCCTATAACGCTGCCGGGTGTAACGACACGGCGCACCACATTATAAATGTGCGGCCCGCCCTGCAAGCTGATTTTTCGGTGGATAAAACGGTTGGCTGCAGTGTGCCTTTTGCCGTTCAGTTCACCAACTTGAGCAGTCCCTCCACTAATTTGACATACGACTGGAATTTCGGCGATGGCGTTCACGATGCCGCTGCCAGTCCGGCGCATACCTACAATAATTTTGGAAATTATCCGGTAACCCTAACCATCATCGACAACACTACGGGTTGCACTGCTTTTATGCAGAAGCCGAATGCGATCCGTATTCAGCGGCCGGTGGTAGATTTTATCTACACACCGCATGATGGTTGTAAACCGCTGCCGGTAAAAGCCACGGTACCGCCGGGCGGTATAACCAATCTCCTTGACCCGGTGGTGAGTTACGTGTGGGATTTTGGCGATGGGTATACCACTACCACCACGGTAGATAATGCTTCGCATACCTACACCGCTGCCAGTACTTATAATATTACATTGACAATCATCACGGCACAGGGCTGCACGGTTACTTCCATCGCCAGGCCTGTTGCTGTAGCCGACCTTTGCGACGATGATGGTTCCGGCGGTGGCGGCGGGGGAGGAGGAGGTGGTGGCGGTTTCACCATTGGCAAAACCTGTAGTGATAAATATACCCTTACGCTCACCGATACGGTTGTCAACTCGGTTCCGGTTAGCTGGGACTTTGGCGACGGCTCACCGCTGTACACAACACCGCCGCTGAATCCTGTTACACATACCTTTCCCACAACAACTACCAAATACGTAGTGGAGCTCACACGCAGAGACGTGCTGACCGGCAACGTAACCACTGGCCGGGTGCGTGTGATCATTATCGATGAACACGCCAATTTTGCACCGGACGTAACCGATATCTGCAACAATAAATCGGTGAACTTTAAAACCATTGGCATCGATTCGTCGCTCATCAATAAATACATTTGGGATTTTGGCGACAGCACGCCGCGCCAAACCATCAACAACAGAAATTATTACATCAGCAATGGCGTGTATCTGAATGGCAATACATCGCACCTATACACCGATACGGGCGTGTTTTATGTAAAGCTGATCATTGAAGACAAGATGGGTTGTCTCGATTCGTTGCTGTATCCAGTGCCTGTTACGGTAAAAGGTCCGGCGGCCGGGTTTATGGGCTTACCGCTCACCACCTGCGATCCCAGTCTGTTGGTAAATTTTACCGATACCAGCAAGCAGAACGGCAATACACCCATTGTGGAATGGAACTGGAATTTTGGCGATGGCACCCCCGTGTACACTACCACCCAGGATACGGCCCTTTCGCATACCTATACCAACAACAGTTATGTGCGTTTTTACACGGTATCGCTTTCGATAAAAGATGCCATCGGTTGTACGGCACAGGCTACCTATAATAGTTATGTAAAAGCCTATCGACCCAAAGCGGCCTTTTACAGTTACGATACGTTAAAATGCGGCAGCACCAGTGTGTCTGTGTACAACTCATCATCCGCCTATAATGCCACGTACCGGTGGGATTTTGGCGACGGCGCTACGGCTGCTACCTATAACGGCTCACACACCTATAGTACAACCGGTAATTATGATATTAAGCTGGTAGTGAAGGATGAGAATGGTTGTATGGATAGCGTGACCACACCTGCTTATATCAAGCTGGTAAAACCCAAAGCCGAGTTCACCGTCAGAGATACCAGCAATTGTGCACCGGTAGGTGTGTTGTTTGCAGACAGCTCCATCTATGCCAATAAATATGTGTGGGATTTTGGCGATGGCGGCACCGGCTCCACCGATAAAGATCCGTCGCGCCACATTTACCCGTTGCCCGGTTATTACCCGGTAACGCTGCGCATTACCGGCGTAAGCGGTTGTCTCGATTCTATTACCAAGATCATTCACATCAAAGGACCGATCGCGCTCTTGCACGTAGGCAATGCCACGGGTTGCACACCTTATACCTTACCCTTGCGTGTAACCGGCAGCAATATCAGCACCTATGCATGGGATTTTGGCGATGGTACACCGGTACAATCGTCAATGTCAGATTCTGTTGTGAACCACGTGTATCCACTGGCCGGTAAATATTTGCCCAATATTATATTGACGAGCCCGGAAGGTTGTCCGTTCACCTTAAAAGCAACAGACACTATTCATGTAGATTCTGCACAGGCGGCATTTAGTATAGACCGTCCGTTACGTTGCTTCAATGACCGGGCTGTGCAGTTCACCAATCAATCAGCCACAGCCTTCGGGGCTGTCTCGTACAAATGGTTGTTTGGCGATGGACAGGAATCTGCACAAACAGCTCCTTTATATACCTACAGCACCGATGGTGAATACGATATTACGCTTATTGTGAATAGTTATTACGGATGTTCCGATACGCTCACCTTGCCCAAAGGCGTGCATATCTTTACCAAACCGGTGGTGCAGATAAATGGAGAAGTGGAAAAATGTGCTGAGCAGTCCATCGACTTTCTTGCAAACATAAGCTCCGAAGACCAGATCATTCAATATATCTGGACGCTGGATGGCAGCACCATCAGCAATACTGATACAGCATCACATTATTTTGGTAATGCCGGTTTATATAACCTGGCGTTTACTGTGAATACAAAATATGGTTGCCAGGTCACCGACGATACGGCCATCACCATTCATGTGTTGCCGGTGCCTGCTGCCTCACCAAAAGATACAACGGTGTGTATCGGCAGCCTGGTGCCATTGCAGGCGCATGATGGCACGCAATACAGTTGGCTGCCTGCTACCAACCTGCAGGATGCTACCACTGCCACGCCCGTTGCCACAGCCGTGCAGGCAACACGGTATTATGTGACCGTGACCAATACTTTTGGTTGTGTGCAGAAAGACAGTGTGCACATTGTGGTGGATGAAAAAGTGCGGTTGCAGCAAAGCAATGATGAGTTGATCTGTCGTGGTGATCAAATACGACTGCTTGTCAGCGGCAATACCAACCATTTTGAATGGACGCCGGTGGTAGGATTGAACAGTCCGCACAGCGCTTCAACGGCCGCTTCACCCAATCAAACCACCAACTACCAGGTAGTAGGCTATAGCCGCAACACCTGTGCCAACGATACCGGTTTTGTGCTGGTAACCGTAGCTGACCTGCCAGTGGTTAACCTGGGTCCGGACCGTACGATAGATGCCGGACAGGTTATTACCTTATCACCCGTGGTGAGCGCCGATGTGGTGAAGTATGACTGGTGGCCTTCTGCCGGGCTTAGCTG
>DASUVL010000066.1:0-2599 GCA_036379015.1 Niastella sp. | reverse complement strand
GGCACAGCGCCCAATCCAAACATCCACCGCCAGGCATTGGGACCATTATCAGCCAGCATGTAATTTACCAGGTTGGTGATCAGGATGCCAATCACGATGGTGAGTTGATTTATAGCCACATTCCTACCCCGCACTGAAGCTGGAGAAATTTCAGCAATGTACATGGGACTTAACATGGAAGCCATGCCTACGCCAATGCCAGCAGCAAAACGCGTGGCAATAAATACAGTCAATGAATCAGATAACGCCATACCTATCGATGACACGGCGAATATAATGGCAGCGGTCATCAAACCGGGCTTACGGCCATATTTATCCGCCAGTGCACCAGCGATAATGCACCCCACTATACAACCCAATGCCAGGGAGCCGGTGAGGAAACCTTCCCACCAGGGCGTTAATTCAAACATGGTTCGCAAAAAAGGCAGCGCACCGGAGATCACGGCAAAATCGAACCCAAACAAATAACCGCCCAGGGCTGAAATAAAAGAGATGGCTATAATATAGGGTGTATTGAAACGATGTTGGGTCATGGCAAACAATTGAGGTGATACATTAGTATTAATGAACAAACGGATAACTGATCACGCGGTAACCGGCCGGTGTACAAATATCGAAACCGGCCCTGATGCCCATATCGGTGAGCGTAATCTGGGCGGTTTCGCCCGGTTTAAGCACTGGTAATTTTTGCTGCAACATTTTATGCTGATCGTTCATCCAGGTGATCATAAAATTTGTAACCGTATAGGAAGGCAAATCATTTTTATTCTTCAAACTAACCAGTACGGTTGATTCGTTCAGCTTTTTTACATTGGTGATCAGAATGGGCGAAGCCAGTTGTTTAAACACATAGTACGATGATTTCTTTTTAAAATACAGATCGGTAATTCCATGTATACGGGCTTTATAATTAGCAGACCCATCCTCGCCCATCTGCGTGCGGTAATCGTTCAAACAAAAATAAATGCAACCTGCAATGTATTTCCGCTTAGCCCACTCTTTGTAGTGATAGATCATATCATCAATGCGCTTCAGATCGCCACCGGCAAACCGGGGTTCACACAAACCGTTTTCGGTGATCAGCAACGGCCGGTCGCCCATAGCACTTTCTACCTCGGCAAAATAAGCAGGCAGCTCCTGGGTGCTTTTTCCATACCAGGTGCCAATGTATTCATTCCAGGTGGGCAGGTCGCCGATAAACGATTCATCGTTTTGTTTACGCCGGAATGTCACATTTGAAACAATGTTTACCATGCGCGAACTATCCAGTCCTTTTACAAATTGTTTTAAGGCGACGTATTGTTTTGGAGCAAGACTATCTCCATGCACTTCATTACTGATACCCCAGCCAAAAATGCAGGGATGGTTATAATCCCGCTCTATCATTTCAACAAATTGCTGCCGGGCAACCGCCTCCAGCTCAGGTGTCAAATGCTCCGGTTGCTGCCACCAGGGGATCTCCGCCTGTAACAGGATACCTTTTTCATCCAGCTGATCCAGCATATATTCATCCACCTGCCAGTGAAAACGGCTGATGGTCACGTTCAGATCTTTGAATAGGTTAGCTACAGAATCCATTACCCAACGCGGTTCGGCGCTGCCATAAGCCGGATGACTCGATGGCATATACTCCAATCCCGGAAGCCGTACCGCCTCATTATTGAGAAAAAACTGCGGCCCGCGCAACTCAATTTTACGGCACCCAAAAGTTTGCGTAACCTGGTCTGTTGGTTGCTCATTTTGCTGAACCGTCACATGTATCTGATACAGGAAGGGATCATTGAAATGCCAGAGGTGTACTTTGCCCAGATCGAGGTTTACCCCAAATTCATTGCCCAACTTTGATAACGACAGCTTTTGCGTGAACACGGTTTTATTCGATCGCTTTTCGGTGATGCGAACTACAGCCTGTACGGCTGTAATATCATCTTCCCATAACTTTACATTGACCTGCGCTTTGGCTGTGGAATCAGCCACATTCACCTCCGGTGTTATATGCACGTACCGTACCGATGGTTTGCCGGTAGCCTGCAAGGTTACCCCACGAATGATACCACCATCATTACACCAGTCGAATTTTTGTTTATAAGGTAAATTGGAAGCGGAGAACGCATTGCTTACCGATACCACCAGTTTATTGGGGCCGCCGTATTTCACCTGTTTGGTGGCGTCTATATAAAACGTCGTATAACCAGCATTGGTATGTGTAGCTATCTGGGTTCCATTCAGGTATATGACCGCATCGTGATAAACTGCTTCAAATTTTAACCGAAACTGTTTGTTGCGGACCTGTGCGGGTATGGTAAACGTTTTTTCATACCAGGCTAACCCGCTGTAATCTTCCAATCCCTTCATCACATTCCAGGTATGAGGTATTTGCACGGTCTTTGCATTAGAAGGTAAGCCAGCCTGCCAGTGCTGACTTTTGCCAGTATTGGTTGAGTCGGTTATAAACCGCCAGCTCCCGTTCAAAGGAATATCATTTCTTAAGTTTTGGGCGTAAATGGATGTTATACTAAAAAGTAAAATGCAGGTGCAGCAAATCTTTGTCATGTATGGCATCGTTGGTAATCGTATAAAAATAATTGTACAAATATGC
>DASUVL010000065.1:0-3232 GCA_036379015.1 Niastella sp. | reverse complement strand
GGAGCGATGACTACATGCGTTTTACCAATTACCTCGAAAAAGGCAAGAACCTGTTTATTACCGGTGCGTTTAAACCCCGGTTCAATAAAACCGAGTTTGAGTTCAAGATCGAAAAGATCAGTTTATTGGAGAGTATTAAACAAAACCTCACCAAACAGGTTATAATAAATATTGAAGCCAGATCTGTAGATGAAGAGCTGATCAGTTTCTTTGAAAAGAACCTGAAAACCTTCCCCGGGAGTTCGATCCTGAAATTCAATGTAAAGGATCTCAAGGCCATGTGCCGGGTGAACTTACAAAGCATTGATACCGGCTTTCAAATGAATGACGAAATGGCTGCTTTTTTACAAAGCCGGCCCGATGTGGAAGTACAGGTTGTCACGGCATAAGATACATAAAAGTCCCGAAAAGGTTCGGGATCAATGCATTTCAACAACAGGCATGAGAACGGACCTGACAGGATTAATGAAAATATGGAATGGCATAGAATTCGACAATAGTATAATACTTTTTAAAGTTTGAAACTTTGGAAAAGCTTTAAAGAATAATTTATAAACTTTACACACTAAAATTAAATATATGGCTTTAGAACTCACAGACACAAACTTTCAGGACAAGGTCCTCGATTCAGATAAATTAACGGTGGTTGATTTTTGGGCTGAGTGGTGTGGTCCTTGCCGCGCTATCGGGCCGGTAATTGAAGAATTATCAAAAGAATACGATGGTAAAATAAACGTAGGAAAAGTAAACGTTGACCATAATCCACAGTTATCTATAAACTATGGTGTTACATCTATCCCTGCTATACTTTTTATAAAAGGCGGCAAAGTGGTAGATAAGCTGGTAGGTGCACAACCTAAAAGCAACTTTGTAAAAAAGATAGAACAGCATATATAAGTAGGTTACTATAAATATTTACCGTGTCACGGTTATCCTTCGACTTCGCTGGACCGTGGCACGGTTTCCTTTTACAGGGCTCCCATCCCTCCCCGCTTTCACGTATGCGTAAGTTTTATTATCTTTCGGCGCAATTGAAAAATAAACCCAACAAACGCCATGAAATCAATCCTTTCCCTTGTATTCTCGGCTATACTACTGGCCCTGATCATTACTATTGGTTGTCAGAAATCAAATAATGATGGACCAGATGATACCAACAAACCCATCGAATATGTTACCGCCAGTGTCTCAGGACGTGTACTGGACAATAATAACCAGCCCGTTAGCGGTGCTGTAGTAAAAGCAGGAGCTGCATCTACTACGTCTGATATCAATGGTAATTTCAAGATCGCCAATGTAAGTCTTGATAAAAATGCCGGTTTTGTGAAAGTAGAAAAAGACGGCTTCTTTCAGGGTAGCCGCACTATCATTGTAAATGCAGGTGTAGATAATTACATTTCAGTACAACTTATTAAAAGAACAGTATCTGGTACCGTTAGTGGTAACACAGGTGGCAATATTACAGTACAGGGCGGTGGCAATATAGTGTTTACCGGTAACAGCTTTATTAATACGGCTGGTAACAGTGCTTATACCGGTACCGTTTCGGTAAGCACGTTCTTTTTAAACCCTACTGCTTCCAACTTCGATGAAATTATGCCCGGCACCTTGCGTGGCATCACGGCGTCTAATGAAGAAACCGGTTTACAATCTTTTGGGATGATGGCGGTTGAATTAACCGGCGCCGGTGGCGAAAAGCTACAATTGGCTTCGGGTAAAACCGCTACCCTTACCTTTCCTATTCCTGCCGAATTACTGGCATCGGCACCGGCCACTATTCCATTATGGAGCTTTAATGATACAACCGGATTATGGAAAGAAGAAGGCACGGCTACCAAACAGGGAACAAACTATGTAGGTACCGTAAGCCATTTCTCGTTCTGGAATTGTGATTATCCGTATGGATTGGTTGATTTTAAAGCAGTGATCAAAGATCAGAATGGTAACGGGTTGTATCCTTCGCAGGTTGTATTGAAGATCAAAAACGATTCCACGTTATCGCTTGGTTATGGATATACTGATAATACCGGTTTGGTGAGCGGCAAAATACCCTCGGGTAAAACGCTTCAGTTAAGAGTATATAACCTTTGTAAAACGCTTATTTATACAAAAGAAATTGGTCCGTTCAGTGCAGATGCCGATCTGGGTACCGTTACGGTGAGCAATACCGGCACATCACAGGTTACGGTTTCTGGTACTGTTATAAATTGCAGTGCCGGTGTTGTTACCAATGGTTTTGTAGACATTTCTATTGATAGTATTCATAACCGGGCACTGATCACCAATGGGAACTTTAGTTTAACAGTTACCCGTTGCAGCAGCACACCGGTTACTGCTGTTGTTACAGCGTATGACCTCGCAAACAACCAGGTTGGCTTGCCCACCAATTTTCAGGTAACATCCACGACCATTAATGCCGGTCAGCTAAGCGCCTGTGGCAACCCCATAACCCGGTTCCTGAGCTTTACCCTAAACGGTAACAATGTCAACTTTGCCCCGCCTGCAGATTCTGTTGCCAGGTATGGTGCTGGTACTTCAAACACGCCCTATGCTGTATCGGCCTATCACAAAAACAGCAATAGTGGGGAATCGGTATATTTTAATTTCGCCGCAACCGGTACGGGAACCGTGCCTATAGGTTATGTCTCTGTAAACTATAACAACAAGATGTATATTGCGCAGTCAACGATCAATATCAACATTACCGAATATGGAAATGGCTTTATAGGTGGTAACTGGTCGGGGACACTTAGAGACAGTACCAACAGCAGCATAACAGTGCCTGTGAGTCTCATATTCAGAACGAAATAGAAACTATCATACATGCTTTTATCAATAATCAATTAAACACGTACATGAAAACATCCTTCTTCTTTTTGCTTATAGCGTTGTCAGCAACCCTGTTTATTACGGCTGGTTATAAGATGACCGGTGTCAGTGACAACAAAGGAGGTGTAGTGGAATTCACCGACGCAAACTTTCAGAGCAAGGTGCTTTCTTCTGATAAATTAACCGTGGTTGATTTTTGGGCTGGTTGGTGCGGTCCCTGCCGGAAAATGGGTCCGGTAGTGGAAGATTTAGCTAAAGAATATAGCGGCAAGGTAAATATCGGCAAATTGAACGTTGACCACAGTCCGAATGTATGTATGAAATATGGGATTACATCCATCCCGACTATGCTATTTATAAAAGATGGGAAAGTGGTAGATAAAACGGTAGGCGTTTACCCCAA
>DASUVL010000064.1:0-3519 GCA_036379015.1 Niastella sp. | reverse complement strand
AATATTGCCTGTGATGGGCAAGTGGTACGATAAATATAAAGCAGCTGCAATTGTGGCTGGTGAAGAAACAGCAAAAGCAGAAGCTATAGCCGGTTCCAATACTTTTTTGAAAGTGGCTATTATGCCTGCCATCCTGGTGGTAATTTTTGTTATAATTTATTTTGCACGCCGTAAGCACTACGTGCAGCACAAGCAGGCCATGGCATAGGCTGTTCCCTGAATAGGTACATGCAATCGTTTGTATATTAACACCTGTTAGCCCATAATAGTACTATATTAACCTTTTGTAATAATTTAACATTACCGGTTTTACATTTAATCGATTTTGTGTGAACAATTTGTAAATTTCAATCTTAACATTATAAACATGGCTAATCAATCGCGAAGAGTTGCCATTAAAAACCTGGTAGCGGGTACAGCTGCGCTGGGTACTGCCAACATGCTTTCGTCTTTTACCACTCCGGAAGAAATTAAATCAACTACTTTGAAAGGAAATATCAACCACTCAGTTTGTCGTTGGTGCTACGGTTCAATTCAGCTGGAAGATTTTTGTGTTGCCGTTAAAAAAATGGGCATTAATGCAATTGATCTTGTAGGCCCCAAAGACTGGCCTACTCTACAAAAGCATGGCATCTTCTCTTCCATGTGCAATGGTGCTGAAATAAACCTGGTAGATGGCTGGAACGACAAAAAATTCCATGACCAGCTGATAAAGAATTATACCGAAATGATTCCCCTGGTGGCCAAAGCCGGCTATAAAAACCTCATTTGCTTTAGCGGCAACCGGCGGGGTATAGACGATGAAACAGGCTGGAACAATTGTGTTGAAGGTTTGAAAAAGATCATGAGCATCGCTGAAAAAAATAAGGTGATCGTTGTAATGGAGCTGTTGAACAGTAAAGTGAATCATAAAGACTATCAGTGCGACAAAACAGCCTGGGGTGTTGAACTGGCCAAACGCGTAGGATCAGAAAATTTCAAATTGTTGTACGACATCTATCACATGCAGATCGATGAGGGCGATGTTATTCACACTATTAAAGACAATCACCAATACATAACCCATTATCATACGGGCGGCGTTCCGGGAAGAAATGAAATTGATGATACGCAGGAGCTTTATTACCCTGCCATCATGAAGGCGATCGTTGATACCGGGTTTAAAGGATATGTTGCGCAGGAATTTATACCGGCTCGTAAAACAAACGAAGAAAAGCTGGCGTCGCTTGACAAAGCGATCAAGATCTGTGATGTATAAAATGGGTTCTCATTTCTCACGTCTTTCTTTTTAACTAAAAACAAGGAATCATGGCAGACAATGTATATGATGCGATTGTAGTGGGTTCAGGTATTAGCGGCGGATGGGCAGCAAAGGAGTTAGCCGAAAAAGGATTAAAAGTATTGTTACTTGAACGGGGCGAAAATATTGAGCATATAAAAGGGTACGAAAGCGCTAATAAAGCACCCTGGGAATTTCCGCATCGTGGCGGCAAAACCCAGGAGATGATAAAAGAGTATCCCGTGTTGAACAGGGATTATCCGTTGAATGAAATGAACCTGAAATACTGGACCAATGAAAAGGAATGTCCATATACCGAAACTAAACGATTCGATTGGTTTCGCGGGTATCATGTAGGTGGCCGTTCCCTGATGTGGGGCCGTCAAAGCTATCGTTGGAGTGACCTGGATTTTGAAGGCAATGCCAAAGATAAGGTGGCGATAGACTGGCCTATTCGATATAAAGATATTGCGCCCTGGTATGACTACGTTGAAAAATTCGCCGGTATCAGTGGTAGTAAAGAAGGATTGTGGCATTTACCTGATGGCCAGTTTCAACCGCCTATGGAGTTGAACTGCGTTGAAAAAGACGTGGCCGCCCGGTTGAAAGCACATTATAAAGGACAGCGCCATTTGTTTATTGGCCGTGTTGCCAATATAACACAACCCTTACCGGGCCGCACTAATTGCCAGTACCGCAACAAATGCTGGCTGGGTTGTCCGTTTGGTGGTTATTTCAGCACACAATCATCAACCTTACCGGCTGCCGTGGCTACCGGAAATCTTACGCTTCGTCCATTTTCGATCGTAACGAAGGTGTTGTATGATAAAGACAAGAAAAGAGCTACCGGTGTGGAAGTGATGGATGCGCAGGAGAATAAAACGTATGAGTTCAAATCAAAAGTGGTGTTCCTGTGCGCTTCTGCATTTAACAGTACCTGGGTGTTGTTCAATTCTGCAACAGACGTCTGGCCTGGTGGTTTGGGCAGCAGCAGCGGTGAATTGGGCCATAATGTAATGGACCATCATTTCAGGGTTGGAGCAGATGGAATGGCAGAAGGACATGATGACAAATATTATTTCGGTCGCCGGCCTACCGGTTTTTATATTCCGCGTTTCCAGAATTTAAACGGTGATAAAAGGAATTATATGCGTGGCTTTGGTTACCAGGGCGCCGCCAGCCGCCAGGGTTGGAACCGTCAGATCGCTGAATTAAGCATCGGGGCCGACTTGAAGAATGCATTAACTGAACCAGGCCCCTGGTCGATGGGTATGACTGCCTTTGGTGAAATATTACCCTACCACGAGAACAGGATCATGCTCGACACAACGAAAAAAGATAAATGGGGTTTACCGGTGCTGGCCATCGACTGTGAGTTGAAGGAGAATGAAATAAAGATGCGGGTTGATATGAAGAACGATGCCATGGAAATGCTTACGGCGGCCGGTCTGAAAGACGTAAAGCCATCAGAAAGCGATTATTTCATGGGCATGGGTATTCATGAAATGGGTACTGCCCGTATGGGAAAAGATCCCAAAACCTCAGTGCTCAATGCACACAATCAGGTTTGGGATGCACCCAATGTATATGTAACAGACGGCGCCTGCATGACATCTGCAGCTTGCGTTAACCCCTCACTTACCTACATGGCTTTAACTGCCCGGGCGGCAGACCATGCAGTAAGTGAACTGAAAAAACAAAACCTGTAATACGAATGTGATAATATGCTAATTAGTACCGCCAAGGCGGGATGCTAAAGGATTTAGGCGGAAAGCTTAATTGTTAAAAGCCTTATACATGTTGTAAAGACAGTTAAAAAAATATTTATATTACACGCTGCTTTACATGAATTGATCGCGTCTTTTTTCTGTATTTTAATTAGCATATTAGCACATTATCAAATTAGCAAATTAATACTATGGGGGATTCTCTAAACGTACACCTAAACACAAAAGCAACTGCACAAAATACTTATGATGCTATTGTAGTGGGGTCGGGTATCAGTGGCGGCTGGGCCGCCAAGGAATTATGCGAAAAGGGTTTGAAAACATTGGTGTTGGAACGGGGTAGAAATGTAGAGCACATAAAAGATTACGCCGGAACGGAAAAGGATATCTGGCAATTGATCCACCACAATAAGGTGACCGAAGAAGATAGGAAGAACAGCCCCATTCAAAGCAAGTGTTATGCATTTGACGAGGTTTCAAAAAAGTTCTTTGTCAATGATATCGAAAATCCAT
>DASUVL010000063.1:0-7773 GCA_036379015.1 Niastella sp. | reverse complement strand
TAATGTAAAAAACTTTAGTAAACTTATCGGAAAGGATATTATTGTAGCGCACCAGCTTCTGAAAAACGATATTGAACAACATGAATACTGGCTGGTAACCAAAAACCTGGTGTCGGATCATCCGCCTGGCTTTAAGCAATGGATGCAGTGGAATATCAGTGCCAAACAAACTGAAATAGGAGAAATACCTTTTCACTACACACAACTAAGCCAGTTAAAAAAAGAAATACAGCCTGTGCATTTTCCACGGCTGTACCTGGATAAAAAAAGAAAAATGTTTTCTCTTACAAAAGAGTATGATACAAATATTATAACACTTTTTCATGCAACCGGCGATTTTAATTACCGCAGCCGGTGGCAGGAAGGAGTAAGATCGGTAGAAATGGTCAGCCATTATCTTCCCCGTATAGGCACTAGTTGCCGCTGTTTGCTCGACAATGGACAAATTGTTATGTATGCCAGCAGTTACGCTTACCAACCTGATAGAATTGAGTTTAGTGAAACAAACAAAAACGACGAAAGCACTGTATATTTTACACTTGAAAAAATGGGGGTTGATAAAACCAGGCTTTCTATTGATTTTTACATGAAGAAAAACATGGCTGCTGAGTTTCTTTTTAAACTATTAAAGAAAAAGAAGACAGAAGAGCGGTTTAATAAATCACTTCACAATCTTGATGCGCTGCTAAAAGATATAGATTTTTCCGCCGAGGCCGCTCTGTGGGAAAAAGGTTAATGTGGGCGATGAAGCTAAATAAGTATCCTGACTTACCTGGTCGCTGGCCGCTTATAACAACGTGCCGCAAAATTTGCAAAACGCCGCATCCTTATCGTGTCCTTCTCTTCCACAGCCTGGGCAGGTTTCCTGGCCATGTTTTCTCATACGTACTGCATTAGCCATTTCGGTGGTGATAATACCGGTAGGTACCGCAATGATCCCATAACCAATGAACATCATTACAGAGGCAATAAATTTACCCGTTGGTGTCACCGGGGCTATGTCGCCATAACCCACTGTGGTGATGGTGACAATAGCCCAATAAATACTGTCGGGAATACTGATAAATCCATTTTCCCCATTTTCTACCAGGTACATTATAGAGCCCAGGATGATAACGAGGCTTAGCACCACCAACATGAATATGGTGATCTTTTTTAAGCTGGTGGTGAGGGCTATTTTCAGGAACTCCATTTCAGTTAAAAAATGGGTAAGTTTGAAAATGCGAAACACGCGCAGAAGCCGTAAAGCACGAAGCACCAATAATGATTGTGCCCCCACGAAAAATATACTTAAGTAAGAAGGTATGATGGCCAGCAGATCTATGAGGCCCAAAAATGATATAACATATCGCAAAGGTCTTTTAATGCTTATCAAACGCAGCATGTATTCCAGTGTAAACAAGCCGGTAAAAATCCATTCCATCACATAAAGAATCCGACCGTATTGAAGATGATAGCTTTTAATGCTGTCGAGCATTACCACCACAATGCTTGAGATTATTAATATTAGCAAGGTTACGTCGAAGACCTTGCCGGCCATAGTGTTTGATTCGTAAATCGTATTATGTAGCCTGTTTCGCCACGTCATGGGGTTGGCTTTTTCCATATACAATCAAGTTTTAATACTGCAAAGTTCCGGATAATCTTAAATCCAGACTTACAGCTATAATACATTGAATGTAAGCTAATTTTAGCTGTGCTATAACACTGGGTTTCTTGATAATATCAGGAAGCAACAGGTGACCTTTGAAATAAAATATATATAAGCACAGCGAAAAGCCCTGAACCGACTCAATAATCCCAATAGCCAGCACATGCTGAATCCGATCTCACGGTTACTATGACTCCATCTATTGCTGAAAGTCCCCGATCATCGGTGACCTTCAATTCAAACACGTACAGCCCTTCAACCAGGCCTTTTGCCTTTGCAACAGCGGCAGTTGAATCTTCCAGTGTGTACTGTGCGGGCCCGATTGTTTTTGTCCATTCATAACTCGCTATGCTTCCATCTGTATCTGTTCCCTGGCCAGTGAGTTCTACACTATCTATAGGTAAACAGATAAATTTATTAATACCTGCATAGGCCACAGGCGCTTCATTTTGCTGATCGTCCTTTTTGCATGCCATAAAAATCACAATGACAACACTGGTTAATAGCATCAGCCGAAAAATTATTTTATTCATAGCTGACAATTTAAAAGTGAAAAAACCCCTGGTAGGAGATACCAGTACAAAGCCAGGTGTTGGTTCCCTGAGCCCGGGCTTGTTGGCGATACATAAGGAGCAAAAATTAAGAGGCTGTTTATAAACAGCAATAAGCCTTAATTGGCCTCCTATTTTTGAAAGTCAGCCTCTTAATTTTGTAAATAACGTAACATACCCGATTTCTCTTACTGCTGCTTTACTGATCTTTCGAGCCGCTTTGTTGCTTTTTCCAATGCCTGCTGCAGCACCTGATCGCAATTGGGGCCGCTGACCCTTGAAATAGTAGCGCCCGGATCGGCATTACAAATGTGACAATGGAATTCCTCGCCGATCTTATACGTCACTACCCGCACCTGTATACCTTCCAGGAAGCGTAATTCTTCCAGGTAATCTTCTGTTTTCATTATGCCATTTATTTTGCAGCATTGGTAGTTACTTCTTTTTCAACGGCAGCACCTACCATGTTACCCCATTCGGTCCAGGAACCATCGTAGTTGGTTACAACCGGGTAGCCCAGGAGATACTTCAATACAAACCAGGTATGGCTCGAGCGTTCGCCGATACGGCAATAAGCGATCACGTTTTTTTCGGGCTGTATACCTTTACCGGAGTACAGTTTTTCCAGTTCGTCTTTTGATTTAAATGTGCCATCTTCATTGCATGCCTGTGCCCAGGGAATGTTAACGGCTCCGGGAATATGGCCACCCCGCTGACAGGTTTCCGGCAATCCGGGTGGTGAAAGTATTTTGCCGGTATATTCATCTGCCGACCGAACATCTACCAGGGCAAAGTTGGGTGCATTCATAGCCTGCTGAACCTGGCTCAGGTAGCTGCGTAGCGACTCGTCTCTTTCACTCGCCTTATAAGTGACAGCTTGGGGTTTACGAATATCTTTGGTAACTGCCCGGCCATCTGCCAACCATTTTTTACGGCCGCCATTCATAATGCGTACATCCTGATGACCGTACATTTTCAGTTGCCATAACGCCCAGGCGGCAAACCAGTTATTATTGTCGCCATAGAGAACGATGGTCGTATCGTTGCTGATGCCGCTTTCACCGAGCAGTTTTTCCAGCTCAGTTTTGCTTATTACATCACGGCGCAACGTGTCACACAGTTGCTGTTGCCAGTTCCAGGCCAGGGCGCCGGGAATATGGCCTTCTTCATATGCCTGTGTGTCTACATCAACCTCTACTAACACTACATGGGAGTCGAACAAGTGCTGCTCTACCCAATCTGTAGAAACCAACACTTCGGGGTGAGAATAGTCAGACATAACTGCAAGTTTTGAAGTTAAAAAATAGAGGAGGAGAAGGGTATACAAGTTACAACTTTTAAGCCCCCTGTTCCAAATAGAAGTGTTGCAGAAAGGCCGGAAGAGCCAAAGAAAAGGGCTTCCTGAATATTACTCTTTTCAATCAGATTCAATTGATGTGGGCGACGCAATTCTTTTGATTGATAAAATGTATCTTCAGCCATAAACCTTACTACAAATGACAGAAGAAATAACACAACGAATTCCAAAAAACTATAATGAAATTGATGCCGCAACTAAATCATCAGGATTCACCATGGCATCCGATATGTTAACCTGTTCTTTGCTAAGAACGCTTGCAGCTTCCAAACCTTCAGGTAAATTTCTGGAACTTGGTACCGGCACAGGGCTATCAACTTCATGGATACTTGACGGAATGGATGAAGGTTCGACACTAACGTCTATAGACAATGATCCTTTGTTTTTGGAAATTGCAAAAGATAAACTAGGAGTTGACAATCGCCTGGATCTGGTGCTTTCAGACGGTGGTGAATGGATAGAAGAAAATAAGAGCCAACAATTCGACTATATTTTTGCTGACACCTGGCATGGTAAATACTTTCTTATTGACGAAGTGTTAGCCATGCTTAGCAATGGTGGGTTTTATATTATTGACGATATGCTGCCCCAACCCAACTGGCCCGATGGGCATCAGGAAAAAGTAATGAAATTGATTGCTTATCTGGAGACAAGAGAAGACCTCTTATTAACAAAGCAGGTCTGGGCCACCGGAATTATAGTTGCTGTAAAAAAATAGAAGGGTAGGAGACATAAAGAAGCCAGATAAAAAAAAGCTATGAATTCATGATTCATAGCTTTTTTATTTCAAACATTGAGCTATTTCGCAACCAGTGCCTGTCCTTCAAAAACGATCCCTGGCCAGCCATGGATCATAAATTGTCTGATGTTTTGGTGATCTGCACCAGTTGGATTATTTAATACCGATTGATAGTGTTCTGCGAATAAGTAAAGGGTATCTTCCTCGTTCAGGTTATTGAGTTGAGCGAAAGCAAATACTTTAGCACTACCCTGGTTTTGAGTTGCTTCATTTTGCGCCTCTCCATTTTTAAAGGCCGTTGGTTGATGTTGATAGTACGTTTCTATAAATTCAATGACCTCTTTGAATGTGATTGAATTGTCTTTTAATTTTTTGATCAGAATAATCAGTTGTTCTTTCATTGCGATATCCCTGTATTTAATAGTAATGTTAGGCTGTACGATGCAAAAATAGAAATTTATGGTTATTCCCCCGGATGAATACCGTTAAAACACGTTTCCCTTAATAAATAATGTTTGCGAAAATTGGAAATGATTTTGATGTTACATCGTTTCAAAACGGTTGTGTCGCCATCATTTTGAAGAAGTAGTTGATTAATTTTTATCTGTTTCCTGAAATCAGGTAAGTTTACAGCTCAATTACTAACGAATAACGACAAACCTTATATGAAATTGGATGTTATTACCCTAAGCTGGATCTGTTTCTTTACCGGAAGTTTATTGGTTTGTTTTAAATTCACCCTGCGCACAGGATGGGCAGTGCTGCTGGCTGCCTACGCACTGGCATTTGCAGGTAAGCAGATCACTATTGTCGGTTTGGCCTGGTTGGTACTAACGGCAGGAGCATTGTTCGCTGCCATACGCCTGCATGGCTGGAAACAGGTTACGATGCATGGTGTATTTATTGTATTGAGCATGCTGTTGTTCATGCACCGGTTGCCGGGGTTTAATAATCTGCTTGTTTTTGATAAGGTACATTTTTCGCCCGATGCAGCGCCTTTCACCATGTATCTTAACCTGGATAAACCTTTTATTGGTTTTATTCTTTTTACCTGTTTTGGAAGTATATGGTATCAAAATCGTCCAAAAACAAAAATGCT
Source organism: Niastella sp. (assembly GCA_036379015.1). Classification (GTDB taxonomy): domain Bacteria; phylum Bacteroidota; class Bacteroidia; order Chitinophagales; family Chitinophagaceae; genus Niastella. The sequence continues at coordinate 2,376 of DASUVL010000063.1, read as the reverse complement.
GTTAAAAGCAATCGGCTTGCCGCTGCTGATCATAGCTACCATATGCCTGGGAACAGCCCTGTTGCTGCATTTTGTTTCATGGGATCCCAGGTTGCCACCTAAATCCTGGATATGGGTACTGAACAACCTGCTGCTGGTAGCCGTTTGTGAAGAGGCATTCTTCAGGGGATACCTGCAGGGTATCATTGGCAAACAGGTTTTTAAAGGGAAAAGTCCGCTTATACCATTATTCATTACAGCGCTGTTATTTGGCCTGGCGCATACAACCGGCGGACCTGCACTAATGCTGCTTGCATTCATAGCCGGCAGTGGATATGGATGGGCGTATTATAAGGGCGGTATTTTAGCAGCTATACTTACCCATTTCTTTTTTAATGTGCTGCATTTTTTCCTGTTTACCTATCCAATGCATGCATAGCAAAAACATTTAATCTGCATAGAAGCATCAGGTCGGCCAAAAGTCCGCGCTTGATGTACTATTGAGCTTTGTAGTTATCTTTGTCATTAGTAATATTATTCGGCTGTGGTTCCGGGTTGCACTTTTTCAAATACCGCCACATCGCCACGTCAATAAAGTGTAAATGATTAACAAACTAAAAAACAAGTATGGAAAATTCTGAAAAAATTGGCGTGCAAATCCTTAATGCCTTTGTTGACAATAATAAAGGCGGAAACCCGGCAGGGGTTGTTCTACATGCGGATAATCTTACCAATGAACAGAAATTGAAAATTGCAGCAAAAGTTGGGTTGTCAGAAACTGCCTTTGTTTCTAAATCAGAAACTGCCGGTTTTAAACTTGATTTTTTTACGCCTACCCGTCAAATTGCTCATTGCGGACATGCCACAATAGCTACATTCTCCTATTTATCGCAATCTGGTTTAATTAAAGACACACGTTCTTCAAAAGAAACGATTGACGGAATAAGAGAAATCTTATTACAGGGAGATTTGGCATTTATGGAGCAAAAAGCACCTGTATACCGGAACGTTGACAAACAAAAAGAACAAATTTTAAGATCATTAGGCCTGACAGAAAAAGATATTTTAAAAGAGGCCCCCATTTCATTGGTTAATACAGGAAATTCATTTGTAATAGTTCCTGTAAACAGTGCAGAGGTCTTGAAAAGTATTAAACCAGACTATACCTTGATATCACAAATAAGTGACGAATTGGATTTAATTGGTTATTATATTTTTTGTACTGAAACCAGTAGCCCGAAAAGAGATGCAACTTCAAGAATGTTTGCACCCAGATATGGAATAGAGGAAGAAGCTGGTACTGGAATGGCCGCAGGACCACTTGCTTGCTATCTTTTTGACTTACTTGAAATAAAGAAAGAACGAATTTTAATTGAGCAGGGTTGGTTTATGGAGCAACCTTCGCCAAGTTTAATTATTGTGGACTTATCGCTTGACAACGGTAAAATAACAAAAGTTATGGCAGGGGGAAAAGGGATATTAATGACTTCATTGACAGTAGAAATCTAAGGCTGGCTTAACCCTTCCCTCCGGGCCGGGTATTGCCAGATCACTCAGGGATCGCTTCTGCCTCGCTCTTTTTTGACAAGGATTGTACAGGTAGCCTGCCGCAAATCGTAGACTTTTATCTAAATTTGGCATACTCAAACGATTCCTTAGTCACACTTGGCAACCAATATACCACTTGATGAGAAAGCACTGCTGGTGCAGTTACAGGCAGGCAGTGAAGCTGCGTTTACGCAGCTATACCAGGCGTATGCTGAACGGTTGTATTATAATATCCTCGCACTGGTAAAAGATGGCTCCACGGCAGAAGAACTGGTACAGGATGTGTTTGCCCGCATCTGGCAAAAGCGGGAAACAATACAAATAGACACCAGTTTTGGCGCCTATCTTTTTGCTGCCAGCAGGAACAGGGTCTACGACTTTTTCCGGAAACTCGACCGGGACCATGACTTATATGCCAGCATCAAGGCAACTGCTTCCTACGAATACAGCTATATTGAAGAAGCTTTGCTGACCCGGGAAAATGTAGACATGCTTCAAAAAGCCATTAAATCACTTCCTCACCAGCGCCGGCGGGCCTTTGAATTGTGCAAGATAGAGGGCCTCTCCTATAAGGAAGCCAGCGAAAAAATGGGCATCTCCCTGTCCACTTTGAAAGATCATATGGCAAATGCACGGGAAGCCATCCGAATATATGTTTCCAATCATAACTACGTATCCATAGGCATTGTCTTATTTTATCTCTGGAACCGCAAATAGCCGTTTCCCGGCAGGTGACATTATCCCCGGGTAAAGTTTTTGTTAAAAAATCTTATTTGTACACCCGATACTTTTTCTCCTTCGAGCGTCTTTATTAAAATACATTTTGGACAATTCCTCGTTTTTTGCCAC
>DASUVL010000062.1:0-7676 GCA_036379015.1 Niastella sp. | reverse complement strand
CATTGCCATGATCTTTCCCACCCTTGCTATTGCTGTTTATATTGCCTGGCGCAATCGGCATATCATGGCGGAATTAACACATAATGTAGCTATTACCTTATGGATAAGCGCTAATTCCATGTGGATGATTGCAGAATTTTTAAATGTTGATGAACAGGTAAAACCCTATTGCCTCATCCCTTTTTCATTGGGTTTATTGGTACTGATATACTATTACCTCATTTACTCTCTCTTACAAAGGAAAAAAGAAACGGCCGCACCATCTCCTTCACCAAAAGTTATACCGGTAAAAGAGGTTTGATAATATCAGGAATGGGTAAACGGAATATGTTTCTGTAAAAAAATGTCGAAGGCATCCCGACAAGGCGGGATACATTCGACATGGAAAACACAATACTCATATTAGGCTGAGTAAAATAGTGCGCTAGGCAGCCAGTTTATTAATATGTAATAACTCAATCGGGTCTTGTCGCAACAATGTGCTCATGGAAACGTACAGCTCGGGCATGTCATGACGCATGCGAACCGGGTTCTCGAAAAACACTTCTACACTTACCGCCCAGAACTCCTGATAGTTAGTGCCGGCATAGTCGTCAAGCAAATTTTTGGCGCCATGACGCATACTTTCAAAAATGGGGCGGGCCACTTTTGAAAAATTCATCCATTCTTTTTTGAAATGCTTGTCTTCCTCTGTTTGAGAAATGAAATTGACATAGGCCAGGGCGTGCCCCATTTCATGCAAACCCATATTGCAATTGGGGGTAAGCCCCTTCACTCCTTTTATAAACTTGTCCCACGATAAATAAATGCCACTGTGATCAACATGCCCTTCGAAAGGCCGGGAATAAAACCCATAATGATAATCGTCTTTCAACACATAGATATCCCGGAAAAAATTGAACTGGTACTTATCTAATCCTAAGGTTAACTGCACAGCCGTAGCGCTGATGAGGATGGGCATTTCAGCGCGTTCTTCCACTTCTATGTAATGGAATTTTTTAGCTTTTTTGAATAGAAAAGTTCTGAACAGGAATTTGTGCTTAGCATCGTTGCTCAGCCGGTTGTAGTACTTCAGGTGTTGGGAAACAATGGCGTGGTAAAAGGTTTCCTGGCCAAGAAATAGTTTATACTGTCTTTTTTCATACAGATAATTATACCACTTGACAATGGGACCTTGTAATACAATGATACCGAAGACCACCAGAAAAATGATCAAAATCTCCATAAGGCTCTATTTTTCTTTCGTAAATGATGGACGGGATCAGATCAACAGATACGGTTTTCAAATAGAGATGGATCAAATAACGGTTTTCAGGGGATTCTGGGGGATGGCAATTAAAGGGTGGTGATCATTAGAGGGACCTAATCGGCTACAAAGTATAAAGAAAATTTTAAAAAAGGAAGCGCCTAAGTGTAAATTTATATATCTACTTGGTTTTAGGTATATTCTTCCGGCACCGATTGTAGCAATAAACCGGGTTTTAACAGGTCCTGGTTGAGCAATTTACATATAGCCTCATATAATTCAGGCAGTTGTATTTTAAACGTTTCAGGCCGCTCAAAAAAGTGCTCCACACAAACCGCCCAAAACTCCTGATAATTGGTTGCAGCATAACTACCCAGCATATTCATTTCCCCCGCCTTCATGCGGTTAAAAACCTGCCGTCCGGTTAATGTAAACCGCATAAACCGGATCTGGAACGCTTCATCTTCCCCATCATGCACGGTGAAATTTACGTACGCCAGGGCATGCGCCATTTCGTGCAACCCCACATTATCGCCATCGGTATAATTGGCATAAGACCTCAAAAAATTATTCCACGAAAGATAAATACCATCATCGCTAACATGGCCCTGGAAAGGCACATTAAATAGTCCGAAATGGTAATCCCTTTTCATGATGTAGATCTTGTTGAAATGGTCCATCAGGTAATGCTGCAGCCCAAAAGTAAGTTGTATGGCGGCAGCACTGATCAGGAGCGACATGTGCTCTTCCTCTTCCATTTCTACAAACTCAAAATGCTTGGTACCCCTGAAAAGAAGGGTCCTTCTCAGAAAGCGGTCACGCTGTGCAATATCTAAATTGCGGTAATAAGGAATATACTGCAAAAGAATGGCATCGTATGCCTCGTGCTTTTTGTCATACTGGTCTTTTATCTTTTTGGCCAGGTACGCATAACGCAAGTAATGGGCAAAAGAAAACCCACCTATAACCACTACAATCAGCAAAAAAATAAGTCCGGATTCCATTATATGATATTGGTAATTGAGCTATTGTTTTTGTTACCGTTCTGAGCAAAATTCCTTTCTAAACATCCTTAACCATTGCAAAACAATAACATCCCGGGCAGAAAAATAATAAAAAATACCAAACAATAGGTAGTATAATGACAGGTAATAAAAAAGCACAATGTTAAAAATGTAAAGAGAAATAAGCGATTGCTGAAAGAAATAGCAAAAAAATCACATATTTTGCCCGATTTTGAAAAGCAACCCCATGTAAATTGATTCACGGCCTACCCTCCTTTGAAAGCATACCCGTTTTGAATTACCTTTGCCCCCGCCCGATGCGGGCTCAAATACCAAATCACAAATAACAAATCCCAAAATGTCTGAAGTATTGGGTTTTTGGAATTTGACCTTTGGATTTTGTTTTGGTTCCTGGATTTTGCCAGCCCGTACCGAACGGTACGTTCGGGCGGGGTTCTTGAGATTAAATCGTTTATCAGATTATTAAAATATTATAGGAATGTATAGAACTCATACCTGTGGAGAATTACGAATAGCACAAACCGGGCAACAAGTAACACTTGCCGGCTGGGTACAAACCATCAGAAAGTTTGGTAGTATTACTTTTATTGACCTGAGAGACCGTTATGGCATTACCCAGTTGTTATTGGGGGAAGAACTGAATAATCTACTCGACCAGCACCCGCTGGGTCGTGAATTTGTAATACAGGCCACAGGTGAGGTAAATGAACGCAGCAATAAAAACCCCAATTTGCCCACCGGCGATATTGAAATAAAAATTGCTTCTTTTAAAATTCTTAATAAATCCGTAACACCGCCTTTCACTATCCAGGACGATACCGATGGCGGCGACGATCTGCGCATGAAATTCCGCTATCTCGATCTGCGCCGGAATATGGTGAAGAAAAACCTGGAGTTGCGGTATGCCGTTAACCGGGCTGCCCGTAATTACCTGCACGATAATCAATTCATGGATATCGAAACCCCCTTCCTTATTAAATCTACTCCCGAAGGGGCGCGTGACTTTGTGGTGCCATCCCGTATGAACCCAGGTCAGTTTTATGCATTACCGCAATCACCGCAAACCTTTAAGCAATTATTAATGGTGAGCGGTTACGACCGGTATTACCAGGTGGTAAAATGTTTCCGCGACGAAGACCTGCGGGCCGATCGCCAGCCGGAGTTCACCCAGATAGACTGTGAAATGAGCTTTGTTGAGCAGGAAGATATTCTGAATATGTTTGAAGGTATGATCAAACATATTTTTAAAGCTGTGAAGGGAATAGAGATTACCGAAAAAGTGCAGCGCATGACCTGGGAAGATGCTATGTGGCAATATGGTAACGACAAACCCGACATTCGATTTGGCATGCAGTTGCTCAATATAAAATCGGCTTTTAATAAAGATGGCAAACTGCCCGCTGCCGGTGAGTTGATTGCCGGTACTGAATTTAAAGTGTTCAACGAGGCTGAAACAGTGGTGGCCATTGCCGTACCGGGTTGTGCAGAATATACCCGTAAACAAACCGATGAACTGACGGAATGGGTAAAACGCCCTCAGATTGGTATGCAGGGCCTGGTATTCATTAAATGCAATACAGACGGTACATATAAAAGCAGCGTAGATAAATTCTTTACGGAAGATAAACTGAAAGCCATTGCCAACGCCGCCGGCGCCAAAGCAGGCGACCTGGTGCTGATACTGGCTGGCGCAGAAGAAAGGACCCGCAAAGCCATCAGTGAATTGCGGCTCGAAATGGGAGAACGCCTGAACCTGCGCAAAAAAGAAGAGTTTAAATTATTATGGGTGCTCGACTTCCCGTTGTTCGAATACAGTGAAGACGATAATCGCTGGGTAGCCCGTCACCACCCGTTCACCTCACCCAAGCCAGATCATATTGACATTATGATCAAAAACAACCCGCTGATTGAAAATGCTGCTGAGTACTTAAAACATCCGTATGCTAACATTAAAGCCAATGCGTATGATATGGTGCTTAATGGCAATGAAATTGGCGGTGGTTCCATTCGTATTTTCCAACGCGATCTGCAGGAAAAAATGTTCGCCGCCCTGGGCATGAGCCAGGAAGAAGCCATGCACAAATTTGGCTTTTTGCTGGGCGCTTTTGAATACGGGGCGCCTCCGCATGGTGGTATAGCTTACGGTTTCGACCGTTTATGCGCCATTATGGGCGGCAGCGAAAGCATCCGGGACTTTATCGCCTTCCCTAAAAACAACAGCGGTCGCGATGTAATGCTCGATGCTCCCAGCACCATCGATCAAAAACAATTCGATGAATTACAGATAAAGTTGAATTTGCAATAGAATATTTTTTGAACTACTTTAACGTCCCCCCGACTCTGCCGGGGGACTTTTTTTATGAAAAAATTTTTATATCTCAGAGTGAATGCGCGCCATAAAAAAATAATTTCAATTATAACCTGCTAATGAAAGGGTTTACCACATTTTGGAAAATATTCAGGGCTATTTGCATTGTGCAACTGGTATTGGTGGCATTTTTGGGTGTGCAATCATTAGGTATGTTATTTTATAAAAGTAACATACTGGTAAGCTGCATAGATATAGCTGCTTATTCCCTGGTGTTCCTGTTTGTTTATCACGGCTTATCTATACTGAACTATAATTACCCCGATGTTCCCCTGTCTTCCAAACAAAAGCGCATATTCAATGTATTATACCTGATCAATTTTATATTGATCGCTTATTTATTTGCCCAGGTAGTCAATACCTGGTGGATGGTGCACATTGTATTTGACACTGAAATTCAGAAAAACTATAACTGGGTTATGGCCACCGCGGTTTTATCGCTTTCATGGTTTATTTTCTTAATACATCTTGTTTTTTTGGCCGGTATGTTCCGGTTGCGAAGGCTCATTCATGAAAATACCATCAGCACCTGGTATGAGCAGTTTGATCAAAAGCCATAACAACCCCCATCCCTAAGGGCAGTATAGCGGTATTTAACAATTTTATTTACCTGCCCCTATTCCTTATTGGAAAAGCGTTTTATAATTTTATAGAATGCAACGACTATTACTCCTAAGCCTATTGTTCCTGGTTATTGCCTGTAAAAAAGAAAGCGGCGATGATACCAACGCAGAACAATCCTATATAGATGTTTCGTACGGAACCCATTCCTTGCAAAAAATGGATCTTTATTTGCCGGCCAACAGAGACACCACCGGTACTAAATTAATGATCCTGATACATGGCGGCGCCTGGATAGAGGGCGACAAAGCAGATCTTACCACTTCTATAAACGATATTAAAAAACTATTACCGGGATATGCTTTCGCCAATATCAATTATCGTTTATACAACGGACAAAACAAATTCCCCGCGCAGGAAAATGATGTAGAAGCAGCCGTTTCATTTTTGCTCAGCAAACGGGCCGAATATAAATACTCCGATAAAGTTATTCTACTGGGCGCCAGCGCTGGTGCGCACCTGGCGTTGTTACAGGGATATAAACACACCAACCTGATTACTCCAAAAGCCATTGTATCGTATTTTGGTCCTACCGACCTCACTTACCTGTATAATCATCCGGCCCAACCTGTTGTACCTGCAATGCTTACCAATATTATTGGTTTTACACCCACGCAAAATGCATCGATATATACCAATTCCAGCCCCATCAATTTTGTAACAGGTAAATCGGCTCCTACAATTCTGCTGCAGGGTGATGCAGACATTTTGGTACCGGTTGAACAGGTTTACCTGCTAAAGGATAAACTCAAGGCAGCCGGTGTAACGAATCAGGTAGTAGTATATCCTGGCGAACAGCATGGCTTTACGCCAACCACCATGGACGATTCAATAAAAAAGATCATTAGCTTCTTAATGGCAAACGTTCCCTGATCAAAAATCCATCAGTCAAAATTTCCCTACCTTGAGGTGTATAATTTCTTCCCATAACTATGGAAGCAACACCACTTGCAGAACGGTTACGTCCGAATACATTAGATGAGTTGACGGGTCAGGAGCACCTTACCGGTAAAGGAAGCATTTTGCGCACAGCTATTGAACAGGGCAAAGTGCCTTCCATGATATTATGGGGGCCACCCGGGACCGGCAAAACAACCATTGCCAATATCATAGCCCACACGTTACAGGTTCCCTTTTACACGCTCAGTGCTATTAGCTCCGGTGTAAAAGATGTTCGGGAAGTAATTGCGGAAGCAAAAGAAAAAGAACGGGCCATTTTGTTCATTGATGAAATACACCGCTTTAATAAAGGGCAACAGGATGCGCTGCTGGGTGCTGTTGAGAAAGGCATTGTAACCCTGATCGGTGCTACTACCGAAAATCCTTCCTTTGAAGTAAATAGTGCGTTGCTCAGTCGCTGCCAGGTATATGTATTAAAACCCTTGCAGGAAGAAAGTCTTATAAAATTGTTATACCAGGCTATTGCCAAAGATCCGCAGCTGCAAAGAAAACATATTGAGCTAAAGGAAACAGCGGCCCTTATAACTATTTCAGGTGGCGACGCCCGCAAACTATTAAACCTGCTTGAGCTGGTTGTTGATACGTTGGGTGAAACCGCCGTTGTCACCGATTTAGCCGTTATGGAAATTGCCCAACAACGAATTGCGCTGTACGATAAGAGCGGTGAGCAACATTATGATATTATCTCTGCGTTCATCAAAAGTATGCGTGGAAGTGATCCAAACGGCGCCGTATACTGGCTGGCCAGAATGATAGAAGGAGGTGAAGATGTAAAATTTATTGCGCGACGCATGCTTATACTGGCCAGTGAAGATATAGGTAATGCCAACCCTACGGCACTGGTACTGGCCAATACTACTTTTGAGGCTGTAGATAAAATAGGATACCCTGAAGCCCGTATTATTTTATCACAATGTGCCATATACCTCGCCACCTCGCCTAAAAGCAACGCCTCCTATGTGGCCATTAACGATGCACTGGCAGCAGTTCGCGCACATGGTGATCTTCCGGTGCCCTTGCACATTCGCAATGCACCAACACACCTGATGAAAAAACTCGATTACGGCAAAGGATATAAATACTCGCACGATTATGAGGGCAATTTTTCAAACCAGGAGTATTTGCCGCCCCCGCTTACCGGAAACAAATTTTACGATCCAGGTAAAAATGCCCGGGAAGAAGAACTGAGGAAATATCTGAAGAACCTTTGGAAAGAGAAGTATGGTTATTAAATAGTTTGCAGGGATTTCTTTTTCACGTTTAGCGATTCACGTGTTCTGCATTAATTAATACTTTTTACTTACCACTCATTACTCACAACATATTACTCATACAGATGAACGATATAACCTTCACATATAAATCATTTAGCGAACTCACACCACATGAGCTGTATGCTATTTTACAATTGCGTAATGAAGTATTTGTTGTTGAACAAAATTGTGTTTTCCAGGAT